>NZ_JASJXG010000002.1:0-266674 GCF_035018765.1 Variovorax sp. RTB1 | reverse complement strand
CTTTTATTTCATTTAAATAGAAATTATGGAAACATCGATTTCTAGCAAGCGACTACGATTCTGCTTCTGAATCCACTTTTCAAGGCCTTCCCATGTGCGGCATCGTCGGCGCGGCTTCCCATCGAAACATTGTTCCCATCCTGGTCCAGGGACTGCAGCGGTTGGAGTACCGGGGCTACGACTCCTGCGGCGTCGCGGTGCACGCCAACGGCCTGACGCGGACGCGTACGACATCGCGCGTGGCCGACCTGCTGGTGCAGGTGCATGACGACCATGTCGAGGGCCGAACCGGGATCGCGCACACGCGCTGGGCCACGCATGGCGCGCCGGTCGTGCACAACGCCCATCCGCATTTCAGCCATGGTGCGGGCGAAGGCATCGACAGCCCCAAGCCGGCGCGCGTGGCGCTCGTGCACAACGGCATCATCGAAAACCACGATGCATTGCGCACCGCGTTGCAGGCCCGCGGCTATGTCTTTTCGAGCCAGACCGACACCGAGGTGATCGCGCATCTGATCGACAGCCTCTACGACGGCGATCTGTTCGATGCGGTCAAGTCCGCGGTGTTGCAATTGCAGGGCGCCTATGCCATCGCGGTGATCTGCCGCGACGAGCCGCACCGTGTTGTCGGCGCGCGTGCTGGCTCGCCGCTCATCCTCGGCGTCGGCAAAGACGGAACCGAGAACTTCCTGGCGAGCGATGCGATGGCGCTGGCCGGCGTGACCGATCAAATCGTCTATCTCGAAGAAGGCGACGTGGTCGATCTGCAGCCGGGTAGGTACTGGATAGTCGATCGGGCGCACAAGAGCGTCGGTGCGAGCAAGCGGCCGGTGCGCACGGTGCTTGCGCACAGCGGTGCGGTCGAACTCGGCCCGTATCGGCACTACATGCAAAAAGAAATATTCGAGCAGCCGCGCGCCATCGCCGACACGCTCGAAGGTGTCGAAGGCATCGTGCCGGAGCTGTTCGACGGCATCGGCCACGACGGCAAAACCGGTGCCAGCGCGCACCGCGTTTTCAAGGACATCGACAAGGTGTTGATACTGGCATGCGGAACCAGCTACTACAGCGGCTGCACTGCCAAGTACTGGCTCGAAGGCATCGCCAAAATCCCGACCCAGGTCGAGATCGCCAGCGAGTACCGCTATCGCGACTCGGTGCCCGACCCCAAAACGCTGGTCGTCACCATCACGCAGTCCGGCGAAACCGCCGACACGCTGGCCGCACTCAAGCACGCGCGCGCTCTGGGCATGGCGCAGACATTGACGATCTGCAACGTCGGGACCAGCGCCATGGTGCGCGAGTGCAAGCTGGCGTACATCACGCGGGCTGGCATCGAGATCGGCGTGGCGTCGACCAAGGCGTTTACGACCCAACTGGCTGGCCTGTTCTTGTTGACGCTCGCACTGGCAAAGGCCAAGGGTCGCCTCACGTCCGACGACGAAGCGCGCTACCTGAAAGAGATGCGGCATCTGCCCGTGGCACTTCAGTCGGTGCTGGCGCTCGAACCGCAAATCATCGCGTGGTCCGAAGACTTCGCACGCAAGGAAAACGCCTTGTTTCTAGGCCGCGGGCCGCATTACCCGATCGCGCTCGAGGGCGCGCTAAAGCTGAAAGAGGTGACCTACATCCACGCCGAGGCCTATGCCGCAGGCGAACTCAAGCACGGCCCGCTCGCGCTGGTGACGAGCGAGATGCCGGTCGTGACGGTCGCACCTAACGACGCGCTGCTCGAAAAGCTCAAGAGCAACCTGCAGGAAGTGCGCGCGCGCGGCGGTGTCCTCTATGTGCTGGCCGATGCCGACACGCGCATCGAGAACAGCGAGGGCCTGCACGTGATCCGCATGCCGGAGCACTACGGTGCGCTGTCGCCTTTGCTGCACGTCGTGCCGCTTCAGCTTCTGGCGTATCACACCGCCTGCGCGCGCGGGACCGATGTCGACAAGCCGCGCAACCTGGCCAAAAGCGTGACGGTAGAGTGACGGATGACGGATGACGGATGACGGATGACGGTGGGAGGCGGGATCGAGCGCTGAGAACGATCTGCTGCCGGTGTCGAGTCAAGCCGAGACCGAGACCGCGGCAGGGACGGGCATTGGCGCGAGGCGATATCCGGCTCCGTAGATCGTCTGCAAATGCAGTCCATGGGCCTCGAGTGCGAGTCGACGGCGCATGATGAAGATCTGGTTGTCCAGAATGCGGATGTTCATCGTTCTCAAGTTCTGGTTGCTCGCTTCGAGCAACTCGAATCGCGTCACGATGTGCCCGAGATTTCGAAACAAGGCGAGCGCCAGGCTGAAATGGTGCTCTTTCAGTTCGACGATTTGTTCGGGGGGCCCTGCAAAGACCACGACTGCGCTGTCGTGCAAAAACGTCCACTCGCCAAAGGTTTCTGCTGCGCTCCGCGCGTTGGTCGTCGGCGGCCGAAACCGGTTCACCCGTGCCAGCATCTCGATTGGCCTGAACGGCTTGATGACGTAGTCGTTGGCACCCACTGTCAGTGCTTCGGCCACTTCGCGCTCCGACCCGCGCGCGCTCAGCATGATCACGGGTGACATCGACTGCTGAAAGATGCGTAGCCAGCGAACGATGTTCAGGCTGGTCATTCCTTCGGTCGTCGAATCGAGGATAAGAAGGTCGAACTTCTCGCGGCCCAGTGCGCGACGAAGATCGTCGCCGTTGTAGAAGCGGGAACAGATCGTCTCGGCGTGCGGAGACAGCGCCGAGTTTTCCAAAATCGCGACCAGCGACTCCATTTGGACCGGCTCGTCTTCCAGAATCGCTATTCGCATGTTGACCCCGCCACCAACGAAGTAATAATTTCACGCCACCAGCGTCGATTGAAAACGTCCATGCGCTAGCGCACAGACCAGAGTCAAAGTGACCTAACAGTGCTTTAGTAGGTTTGTGCAGTTGCGCACGGTTTTCCGTCCGCGTCGTTGCGTCCACCGAGCCCTATCCGCAAAGTGCCAACAAGGTCACGCGCAGGCGATGGCGGTTGCAATCCGCTGCGCCGATCATGGGAAGCCACTTCCGGAGCTTCCTATGAACAGCCGCACCCATCGAGTCCGCTACGCACGCCCCGCCACGCGCCAGCCGTCGCGTACGGCTCAGATGCTCGCGCGCTGTATTTCTGCGCTCACCGGCGCGCCGGCCAAGGTCGAAAAGCGGGCGCAAGAGCGCTTTGCTGCGCTGGCTCCCGATCAGCGGGTGCGCGAAATGGGTGAGTGGTAGCCGGATCGCTTTTCGCCGCGCAGAGATTCAGTGAGATTTAGTCAGGCGGTTCGTCAACAATCGTAAAGCGACGAAAGGCGAACATGCGTACAGCGTTGATGAAGGACGACTCCATCCAGATGCAGCTGTTCGTAAGAGCGCTGGACAACATCCCCGGAATGGCTTCCAACCATCGGCGACTGGCAGTTACTCCAAGCATTCGGCCTGACCATTTCACCCTTTCACAATGTGGGTCGCGTGGTCTCGCGGGCCTATCTGCTGGACGCAACCATCCAGGGTTTGCAAGACGGGAACAGCCGCCCTTTGGACAGCAAAATCTTGAAAGTGCGCTGAAAGTTGTCGGTGGCCGAAAAAAGGTATTTAGCGGCAGACTTCTGTGCGAAAAGGGGTGTGGGCTTTCGATGACTCACATCGGCTTATCGACTGGCGATGATGTTCCCAAATAGGTCTTGGGCTGCATTGCTACGCATCGCACGGCGCAATGTGATGCCGCAGTTTTTGCTAGCAGTGCTGTCGCCTCTCCTGATCGTTTCGAATGTCGATCCGGTCTCACCGCTTGCGGCGGATGAGATGGTGTACGACTTGGGGATGGCCGCCTTTCCGCCCCCGGCCGAATCTGCCGTCGAGATCATCTCAATCGATGATGAAAGCCTCAAAAAACTGGGGCCTTGGCCTTGGCGGGAATCGATCCACACAAGATTTCTGCAGCAACTTGCTGAGCAGGCACCCAAGGCGGTTGTGCTCAACTTCCGGCTCGGCGTTCCGGTGCAAGCTGGTGACGATGACGTCGCTCTCGCAAATGCGCTGAGGCTTGCACCCGTCTTTTTGCAGGTTCGCGACGGGCAATCGGCGGCCCTTTTGGACCAGAACGCCAGCCTAAGGTTTCGAACGCGAAGATTTGCGCCCATGGCTCAGGGCATCGGACACGCCAACCTTGCGTCGAGGGGTATGAGCGAGTCGGTGCGCTTCATTCGTCTTTTTTCAGGGAAGCCAGACTCCCTGCTGCCTTACGTGGGTGCGCTGGTCGATCCGTCGCCGGAAGTGCGCCAGGCGGTTGCGAACACCACACAGCTGCGCATTGGGGCTCACTTCAGGGGCGGAATAGCGCATTCATCCACTTCCTACTCTCAAGTGCTCAAAGCAACTTTCGCCCCGACCAGTTCAAGGGACGCACCGTGCTCGTGGGGCCGTCGCCTAACTCGGGGATTGGTCTTCCGATGTACGTCGCGGGTGAGATGGGGGTTGTCTTGGTGTCGTCTACCGAGGTGCACGCCAGCTTCATCGACTCGCTTCAGCAGGGTACACAGGTGGCCGTGGCTGCGCCGTTCGCGATTTACGCGTGTCTCGCACTGTTCATCTGGATTTCTTTTTTCTGGTTCGAAAGAATGTCGAAGGTCGCGCCGTTGGTGGGCATCGTGGGCATCGTTTTCGGCGTCGCAATAAGCATGGGAGCGTTACGCTTCGCGCGCGTTTGGATACCGCCGTCGTTCTTCGGAATCGGGATCGCGGCCGCCTATGTGCTGTGGACCTAGCAACACATGAACAAGGTGCTCGGCTTTCTCAAGGCGCACATCGTCTCGTTGAGCCAGGTTCCGGCGGGAACCTTCGACTCCGACGCGACGCCCAAGTTAGGAAGGAGCGGCACGATCGATCGCTATATCGGTGCGCTCGATCAAGCGATCTTCCGGCTCGTACGACTACAAACGTTCACTCAACAGGGCCTGGAACGACTCCCCATCTCCATTCTCATCTGCAGATTAGACGGGACTATTTCCCAGCTGAATGCAGCGGCCATGGCGCTGCTTCCAGAGTCTCTGGTCGGCCTACTGGTCAACGAAAGTCTTCCGTTGCTCGTCAAACGTCTGACGGTCAAGGCGAATATCCGACAACCCGACACGGATGCGCATTGGTCGCAGGCGCTCGGTGGCGAATACAGCACGCCGCAAGGCAAGATCTTTCAAATCGATGCGGCGCGCCTGGGCGACCCGCTGAATCAGGCGCCGGGCGCCTGGATCGTCGTGCTTCGCGAACTCACGCAACAGCGGCAGGCTGAACGCGAGCGCGCTGACTGGCTCAACTTTCTTTGGCACGACCTGCGCAGTCCGCAGATCAATCTCCTGAGCCTGCTGGAACTGTTCGAGATGACGCCGTCGCGCGTGGGCGTGGCAGACCTGGTGTCGGGCGTCCGGCACGAGGCCGAGCGAACGATGACGCTGGCGCAAAATTTCATCAGCAGCAGCACGTCTGAAGCATGCGACTACCGATTTTCCGTGGCTAGCCTTTCTTCCTTGTTGGCCCAAAGCATCGAGAAACTCGCCTCGTCCGCGACGGCTCGCAATGTGAGCGTGCTGCTAAGACCGGCACTGGACCACCACGATCTGATACGTGCGGACGGCGGAATATTGATGCGGGCCTTCGTCAACCTGCTGGAAAATGCGATTCGGCACAGTCCCCCCGGTGCCATTGTTCGTGTCTGTTGCGGCGCCGAGGGATCGGTGGAGGCGGTCTTCACCATTCAGGATGAAGGCACGGGCATTGAACCTGCTGCGCTCGACGCACTATTGGACCGGGAGTCTGAAATCGGGCACGCCGATGTCCGAAACGTGGCGCCGGAGCCTTCGTCTTTCGCTGCAAACCACGGTGGGCAGGCAGTGGACAGTGCCCCGCCACGCGACCCCAATCACGGGTTCGGATTCGTCATGGTCAGGCAGGTGGTGGCCGCACACGACGGCTGGATCTCGGGGTGGAGCATGGACGGGGTTGGCACGACCTTCGCGATCGGTTTGCCGCTAGTCCACGCTTGACGAATTCCGGCATCTTGCAGCAGTGCGGACTGCATTGCGATTCGGCGTTACTCAAAACAAGAGCCTCGAGTGTTTGTACGCTGCTGAACGTAAAGCCACTGAATATCGCGTGAGTGCGGGACCGCACAGAGCGCCGCGACACACCGATCAATACCTGGGAAAATTATGATCTATTGTTAAAAGGTATCGAGATTTCTTAATGAGAGTTGCCTTGCCAGAGCTTGATCAAAATCTATTGCTTGCGGCGCTTCCCGCTCAAGAACGACAGCGGTGGCTGCCTGAAATGGAGTTTGTCGAGCTCCCGCTCGGCCATGTCCTGTACGAGTCGAATGGAATAATGACACACGTCTACTTTCCAACGACGGCGATCGTGTCTCTGCTCTATGTTCTGGAGAATGGTGCTTCGGCCGAGATCGCTGTGGTGGGCAATGAGGGTGTGGTCGGCGTGTCGTTGTTCATGGGCGGTGGTTCTACCCCCAACCGCGCTGTGGTTCAAAGCGCCGGGTTTGGATTCAAGCTCAATGCCCACGCAATGCGGGAGGAATTCGACAGGGCCGGGCCGGTGCTGCATTTGCTGCTGCGCTACACGATGGCGTTGATCGTTCAGATGTCTCAAACGGCAGTTTGCAATCGCCATCATTCACTGGACCAGCAACTTTGTCGCTGGCTGTTGCTTAGTCTCGACCGGCTCACTGGCAACGAGTTGTCCATGACGCAGGAACTTATCGCGAACATGCTGGGCGTTCGCCGCGAAGGCGTCAGCGAGAGCGCGCTGAGGCTGCAGAAAGACGGGCTCATCCGCTATTCGCGCGGCCGCATCACGGTGCTCGACCGCCCCGGGCTCGAGCTTCGCACGTGCGAGTGCTACGCAGTCGTCAAGGCCGAGTACGACAGGCTGCTGCCGCTCCTGAAAGACGGGTCTTTCGGTGCCGACTCGGCTGTCAAAAAATAACGCTCGATCAACCGAACAGATTGGCGGGCAGGCCTTCGGCGTCGACCTCGACAGCGAACAACCCCCCGGCCAGCGGCTCGGCTTTCTGCTGCGCCAGCGTGAGCCCGGTAGCGGCGCTCGTGATGAACAAGGTGCGCATGTCAGCCCCGCCGAAGGCGCAGTCGGTGATGTGTCGCGTCGGCAACGTGACGCGGCACAGCTCGGCGCCGCTCATGGGCTCGTGGCAGCTGACGCAAGCGCCGCCCCAGTGCGCGATCCAGAGTCGGCCCGCTGCATCGGTGGTCATCCCGTCGGGCAGGCCGTCGCCTTTGGCGAAGCGCAGCCATTGGCGCTTGTTCGACACGCTGCCCGTGGCCATATCGAAGTCGTAGGCGTAGATGCGCCCGGTGACGGTGTCGTTGAAATACATAGTCGTGCCATCGGCGGACCAGGTCGGGCCGTTGGTGACGGCAAAGCCCTGGTCGTGACGTGAGCAGTCTCCGCCGGGGTCTTTTTCGTGGAGCTGATAGCGGTACAACGAACCGGTCGGTGCCTCGCAGGCCGCGTCCATCGTGCCGGCCCAGAAGCGACCGCGTGCGTCGCATTTGCCGTCGTTGAATCGATTGCCGGCTAACTCCGGCTCGGGCTGATGCAGGTATGTCGGGGCGGTATCCGGTAGCGCCGGATCGAACAGCGCAAAGCCCCGGCGCAGCGTGATCATGAGACCCGGCGCATCGGATCGCTCGGCCAGTGCGGAGATCTCTTCCGCGAACGTCCAGGTGCTTTGCGCCGCGTCGGCGGGTCGCCAGCGGTGCAGCCGAAAGCCGAGGATGTCGACCCAATACAGCGCCTGTTCACGCGGCGACCACACCGCTCCCTCACCCAGCGTCGCCGCGGCGGGCCAGATGCATTCGGGCTCGCCGAGCAGCGTCGGCGCCACACGGGATAAAAGTGCATTGCTCATAGTCGTTGTCTCCGTTTGCTCGACGCGGCAAATCCTAACAAGGGAAATTCATATCCAAGCAAGTCACTCCGGATCGAGCCGTTTTCCGTAGACCGTCAGGCTCGCTGCCTTCAGCGCGTTCATCATGATCTTCGCAGCCGGCGACAGCAGCCGGTCGGTGCGGGTGATGATGCCGAAGGCGTCCATGTGGCAAGGCATTGCCAGTGGCAGCACGGCGACGATGCCGTGCGATGCGTAATAGCGCGCCACGTCGGTTGCCAGCACCGCGATCATGTCGCTCTGCTGCAGCATGCGCGTGATGAACAGCAGCGCTGCGCTCTCGATCACGTTGATCGGCGGGGGCAAGCCTTCTTCCTGGTACATCAGTTCGAAGCGGTGGCGCAGCACGCTGCCTGCGGGCGGCACGATCCACCCGGCGGACACCACGTCGCGCAGCGTGAGTCCGGCCATGCCGAGCAGCGGATGGCCGGAGCGCACGATGGCGCACACAGGCTCTTCTGTAAGCGCCTCGTAGCGCAGCTTCGATTTGTCGTGCTCCGCAAAAAGACGTGCGACCAGGATGTCGAGCTTGCCGTGCTCCAGCCGGTCGAGCAGCACCGGGCTGGTTTCGATCTCGAGCGCGATGCGCAGATTGGGCTGGTCGCGCTTGACCATTCCTACAGCGGGAGGCAACAGCACCAGGCCGGGCGCGGTAATCGCACCGACGTTCACTTGCCCGAAGCGCCCCGCTTTGAGCGCCATCACCTCGTCGTGCGCCTGATTCAGGCTCGCAAGCGCAACGCGCGCATGGCGGATCATGGTTTCCCCGTACCAGGTCGGCCGCATGCCGCGTGGCAGCCGATCGAACAGCGAAACCTCCAGCACTTCCTCCAGATCTTTCAGCAACTTGGACGCTGCCGGCTGCGTCATGTTGAGCACCTGCGCTGCGCGATGGATGTTGCCTTCCTCGGCCAGAGCGACAAGCAAGAGAAGCTGCCGCGTCTTGAGTCGCGCACGGATGAACCAGTGCGTGTAATTGGTCATGTTTCGTTGTTCTTGTTTGCGTTGATAAGGGTTTACCTGAATGCGGTTTCCGGTATCGATTGCACCCAATTTTTGATTGGAAAGATATTGGTGAGATTCCCATACTCGCCCCACCTTGAAGCGCACAGATCTTTCGCACGTCACTCATACCGCACGGCAGTACATCAACGGCCGTTGGCAGACCGGCGTGACCACCGGGTCGAGCGAGAACCCGTCCGACACCAGCGAGGTGGTCGCCGAATACGCCCGAGCCGACCGCAGCCAGACCGAGGCGGCCATCCGTGCCGCTGCCGATGCGTTTCCGCACTGGCGCCGCACCACGCCGCAGCGCCGTGCCGACGTGCTCGACCAGATCGGCAGCGAGATCCTGGCGCGCAAAGACCAGCTCGGCCTTTTGCTGGCGCGCGAAGAGGGCAAGACGCTGCCCGAAGCCATTGCGGAGGCCGCACGCGCCGGCCACATCTTCAAGTTCTTCGCCGGCGAGGCATTGCGTGTCGGCGGCGAATCGATGGACTCGGTGCGGCCCGATGTGCTGGTCGACGTTACGCGCGAACCGGTGGGTGTCGTCGGCCTGATCGCGCCCTGGAACTTTCCTTTGGCGATCCCCGCATGGAAGATCGCTCCGGCGCTGGCTTACGGCAACACGGTGGTCTTCAAGCCTTCCGAACTGGTGCCGGCCTGCGGCTGGGCACTGGCTGAAATCATCGCGCGGGCCACATTGCCGGCCGGCACCTTCAATCTGGTGATGGGCAGCGGGCGGGAGGTCGGGCAGACGATCGTCGAAAGCCCGCTGGTCGATGCGCTGAGCTTCACCGGCTCGGTGGCCACCGGTGAGCGCGTGTTGCAGGCGGCTTCGGCACGACGCGCCAAGGTGCAGCTGGAAATGGGCGGCAAGAACCCGCTGGTGGTGCTGGCCGACGCCGATCTCGATCGCGCGGTCGACTGTGCCGTGCAGGGCGCGTACTTCTCGGCTGGGCAACGTTGCACTGCGTCGAGCCGATTGATCGTCGAGGCAGCTGTGCACGACGCCTTCGTGGTGCGGCTGCGTCATCGGCTGGCCGCCTTGCACATCGGCCATGCGTTGGAGCGCGGTGTCGACATCGGCCCGGTGGTCAATAGCGAACAGCTCGCTCAAAACCTCGAATGGATGACCATCGCGCGCGACGAAGGCGCCGAACATGTTTATGGCGGTGAGGCGCTGCAGCGCGCGACGACAGGCCACTTCATGAGCCCGGCGTTGTTCCTCGCCAAACCACAATACCGCGTGGCTCGCGAAGAAATCTTCGGCCCCATTGCCTGCGTGCTGCAGGCCGACGACTACGAGCATGCGCTGCACCTTGCCAACGACACGCCCTTCGGGTTATGCGCCGGCATCTGCACGACGTCCCTCAAGTACGCGATGCATTTCAGGCGTCATGCCGAGGTCGGAATGACGATGGTCAACCTGCCCACGGCGGGGATCGACTTTCATGTTCCTTTCGGCGGACGTAAGGGTTCCAGCTATGGACCGCGCGAGCAGGGCCGCTACGCTGCCGAGTTCTACACGTCGATCAAGACGGGCTACATGATGGCGTGAGTAAGAAAGACTACAAAGCAGCCCGCAACCGACCACGAAAACCGGCAAGAGCCGCGTTCACAAGAGTTTTCGCAGAGCGTTTTTTCACCAAAATCACAGGAGACAAACCATGGCAATCAATCGTCGCACTCTCACCACCGCACTCGGTGCCGCATCGCTCATCGGCATGCTGCCGGTCACCGCGCTGGCACAGAAGAAACTCGTGCTCGGCTTCGCTCAGGTAGGCGCCGAGAGCGAGTGGCGTACCGCCAACACGGAGTCGATCAAGTCATCGGCCAAGGAAGCGGGCATCGACCTGAAGTTCTCCGACGCCCAGCAAAAGCAAGAGAACCAGATCAAGGCCATTCGCTCGTACATCGCACAGAAGGTCGACGTCATTGCCTTTTCTCCAGTGGTCGAAACCGGTTGGGACACTGTGCTGATGGAAGCCAAGGCTGCCAAGATTCCGGTGGTGCTGACCGACCGCTCGGTCAACTCGAAGGACGACTCGCTGTACGTCACCTTCATGGGCTCCGACTTCGTCGAAGAAGGACGCAAGGCCGGACGCTGGCTGACCGAAAAAATGAAGGACGAGAAGGGCGACGTGAACATCGTCGAGCTGCAGGGCACTGTGGGTTCGGCCCCGGCCATCGACCGCAAGAAGGGCTTCGAGGAAATCATCAAGGCCGATCCCAAGTTCAAGATCATTCGCTCGCAGACCGGCGATTTCACGCGCGCCAAGGGCAAGGAAGTCATGGAGGCATTCCTCAAGGCCGACGGCAAGAAGATCAACGTGCTGTACGCGCACAACGACGACATGGCGATCGGCGCGATCCAGGCGATCGAAGAAGCCGGCATGAAGCCGGCCAAGGACATCGTGATCATCTCGATTGACGCAGTGAAGGGCGCCTTCGAAGCCATGATGGCCGGCAAGCTGAATGTGTCGGTCGAGTGCAGTCCGCTGCTGGGCCCGCAGCTCATGAGCGCGGTGAAAGACATCAAGGCCGGCAAGACGCTGCCCAAGCGCATCGTGACGGTCGAGAGCATCTTCCCGATGGAAGTTGCGGCCGCCGAATTCCCGAAACGCAAGTACTGAAAGCCAGCACAACATGAAACGCATCTTCCTTAAAACACTGCTCGCTTCGGCCGTTGTCGCCACGATCGGCATCGCGCCGCTGGCCTATGCGCAGGACAAAGGTCCCATCGCCATCTCGATGCCGACCAAGTCGTCGGCACGCTGGATCGCCGATGGCGCCAACATGGTCAAGTACTTCAAGGAGAAGGGCTACAAGACCGATCTGCAATACGCCGACGACGACATCCCCAACCAGCTCGCGCAGATCGAGAACATGGTGACCAAGGGCGCGAAGGTGCTGGTGATCGCGGCCATCGACGGCACCACGCTGTCCGACGTGCTGCAAAAGGCGGCTGACAAGGGCGTGAAGATCATCGCGTACGACCGGCTGATCAAGGGTTCTAAGAACGTCGACTACTACGCCACCTTCGACAACTTCCAGGTCGGCGTGCTGCAGGCGCAATCGATCGAGAAGTCGCTCGACCTGAAGGACGGCAAAGGGCCCTTCAATGTCGAGTTGTTCGGCGGTTCGCCCGACGACAACAACGCCTTCTTTTTCTACAACGGCGCGATGTCGGTGCTGAAGCCCTACATGGACAGCGGCAAGCTGGTCGTGCGGAGCAAGCAGATGGGCATGGACAAGGTCGGCACGCTGCGTTGGGACGGCGCGGTGGCGCAAGCGCGCATGGACAACCTGCTGTCGGCCTACTACACAAAGGACCGTGTCGATGCGGTGCTGTCGCCATACGACGGTTTGTCGATCGGCATCCTGTCGTCGCTGAAGGGCGTCGGCTACGGTTCACCCAAGCAGCCGATGCCGATCGTCACGGGGCAAGACGCAGAGGTGCCGTCGGTCAAGTCGATGATTCGCAAGGAGCAGACATCGACCGTGTTCAAGGACACGCGCGAACTTGCCAAGGTCACTGTCGCCATGGCCGACGCCATGCTCTCGGGCAAGACGCCGGAAGTGAACGACACCAAGACCTACAACAACGGCGTGAAGGTCGTGCCTTCGTATTTGCTGAAGCCGGTGAGCGTCGATCTGTCGAACTGGAAACCGGTGTTGATCGACAGCGGCTACTACACTGAGAGCCAGGTCAAGTGAGCGTGCGAGCAAGGACGCGACCTGGAGCGCAACAGGTTTGACCAACTCCATTCTGGAGATGCGCGGCATCACGAAAACGTTTCCGGGCGTGAATGCGCTCGACAACGTCAACCTCGCGGTGCGCGCAGGCGAGATCCATGCCGTGGTCGGAGAGAACGGGGCCGGCAAGTCGACGCTCATGAAGGTGCTGAGCGGCGTCTACCCGGCCGATTCGTACACCGGCGAAATCCGTTTCGAAGGCGAGCTGCGTCGCTTCAAGGGCATCGCCGACAGCGAGAAGCTCGGCATCATCATCATTCACCAGGAGCTGGCGCTGGTGCCGTTGCTGTCGATCGCCGAGAACATTTTTCTCGGTAACGAAACCGCGCACGGCGGCGTCATCGACTGGTTCGAAGCCTATGCGCGGACGCAGGCGCTGCTCGCGAAGGTCGGGCTCAAGGAGCCACCGACGGCGCTGATCACCAACCTGGGCGTCGGCAAGCAGCAACTGGTCGAGATCGCCAAGGCGCTGTCGAAAGAGGTCAAGCTGCTGATCCTCGACGAGCCGACCGCCAGCCTCAATGAGAGCGACAGCGACGCATTGCTGGCGCTGCTGCTCGAACTCAAGGCGCAGGGCATCGCGTCGATTTTGATCTCGCACAAGCTCAACGAAATCGCCAAGGTCGCGGACTCGATCACCGTGTTGCGCGACGGCGCTACGGTCGAGACGATGGACTGCCGTACCGAACCGATCAGCGAAGACCGCATCATCCGCGGCATGGTCGGACGCGACATGGCGCACCGCTACCCGCAGCGCAATCCGAAGATCGGCGAGACGATCTTCGAAGTCCGCGACTGGCATGTGAACCATGCGCAGCACGCCGACCGCGAAGTCATCAAAGGCGTCGACCTGCATGTGAAGCGTGGCGAGATCGTCGGTATCGCAGGACTCATGGGCTCGGGTCGCACCGAGTTCACGATGAGCGTGTTCGGTCGCTCCTATGGGCAACGCATTCGCGGCACGGCGTTCATGCATGGCAAGCCGGTCGACCTCGGCACGATCCGCAAGGCGATCGACTGCGGTATCGCCTATGTCACCGAAGACCGCAAGGGACTCGGTCTGGTGCTCGAAGAAGACATCCAGAAGAACGTGAGCCTCGCCAACCTTGCGGCGGTGTCGAGTGCGATGGTGATCGACGACGGGCTGGAGTTCGAAGTCGCGAACAACTACCGCAACGCGCTGAACATCCGCTGCTCGGGCGTCGACCAGCAGGTGGTCAACCTGTCGGGCGGGAACCAGCAAAAAGTGGTGCTGAGCAAATGGCTCTTTGCGAAGCCCGAACTGCTCATCCTCGACGAGCCCACGCGTGGCATCGACGTGGGCGCCAAGTACGAGATTTACACCATCGTCGACCAGCTCGCGAGCGAAGGAAAAGGCATCTTGATGATCTCCTCGGAAATGCCCGAACTCCTCGGCATGTGCGACCGCATCTATGTCATGAACGAAGGTCGCTTCGTGGCCGAGTACACAGCCGCCGAGGCGTCGCAGGAGCGGATCATGCGCGCCATTGTCAACGCCGGGAGTTCCGTTCATGCAGAGTGAAGTGAATACCGTGGAGTCCGCGGTGACTGCCGCGCCCCACGCGCGGCTGCACGTGGGCTTCATCAAGAACAACCTGCGCGAATACGGCATGCTGATCTCGCTGGTCGCGATCATGGTGCTGTTCCAGGTGCTGACCGATGGCACGCTGATGCGGCCGCTCAACATCACCAACCTGCTTCTGCAGAACAGCTACATCGTCATCATGGCGTTGGGCATGTTGCTGGTGATCGTGGCGGGCCACATCGATTTGTCGGTCGGCTCGGTGTGCGGCTTTATCGGCGCGCTGGCGGCCGTGCTGATGGTCGAGTACCACTGGCACTTCGTGCCGACGACCATCGTGTGCCTGGTCGCCGGTGGCGCGATCGGCGCGGCGCAGGGCTGGTTCGTCGCGTTCTTTCGCATCCCGTCGTTCATCGTCACACTGGCGGGCATGCTGGTCTTCAAAGGGCTCTCGCTGGCGCTGCTCGAAGGCCAATCGGTCGGGCCCTTTCCGGTCGAGTTCCAGCGGCTGAGTTCAGGCTTTATTCCCGACGTGTTCGGCGGTGAAGAGTTGCGCACGACATCTGTCGTGCTCGGCGCCATCGCCGCGGCCGCGTTGCTGTTCTTCAAGCTGCGCGGCCGTGCCAAGCTGGCGAAGTACGGAATGGACCAGGAGCCCTACGCCTTCTTCCTCGTCAAGAACGTTTTCTTTGCCGGCGTCATTCTGTTTTTGAGCTACCTGCTGGCGTCGTACCGGGGCCTGCCGAACGTGCTGATCGTGATGGCGGTGCTGATCGTCGCCTACGACTTCGTCACCAACCGCACCACCATCGGCCGGCGCATCTACGCACTGGGCGGCAACGAGAAGGCGGCGCGGCTGTCGGGCATCAAGACGCAGCGGCTGGCGTTTCTCACCTTCGTCAACATGGGCGTGCTGGCCGCGCTGGCCGGGCTGGTGTTCGCGGCGCGGCTCAATACCGCGACGCCCAAGGCTGGACTGGGCTTCGAGCTCGACGTGATCGCCGCGTGCTTCATCGGCGGCGCGTCGGCCTCGGGCGGCGTCGGCAAGGTCATGGGGGCGGTCATCGGTGCCTTCGTCATGGGCGTGATGAACAACGGGATGTCGATTCTCGGTGTCGGCATCGACTACCAGCAGGTGATCAAGGGCCTGGTGCTGCTGGCGGCCGTGTTCATCGACGTCTACAACAAGAACAAGTGAGCCGCAACCCGTGAGTACGACCGCGCCGGTGCTGGAGCTCTCCGGCATCCACAAGGAATTTGCAGGCATCAGCGTGTTGCGCGATGTGCAACTGAAGCTCTATCCCGGCGAGATCCACGCGCTGATGGGCCAGAACGGCGCAGGCAAATCGACGCTCATCAAAGTGCTGACGGGCGTACTCGCGTCCAGCGGCGGCGAGATGCGGCTGGACGGCGAAACCATTCGGCCGGGCTCTCCGCTGGAGGCACAGCAGCTCGGCATCAGCACGGTCTACCAGGAGGTCAACCTTTGCCCGAACCTGTCGGTGGCCGAGAACGTGTTCGCCGGGCGCTATCCGCGTTGCGGTATGGCGCAAGGGTGGCGCATCGACTGGGCCGCGGTGAACCGGGAGGCGCAGCAACTGTTGGCGCGCATCGGGCTCGACATCGACGTCACGCGGCTGCTGTCGAGCTATCCGGTGGCGGTGCAACAGCTCGTCGCGATCGTCCGTGCGCTCGGCGTGTCGGCCAAGGTGCTGATCCTCGACGAGCCGACATCGAGCCTCGACGACGACGAAGTGAATAAGCTGTTCGACGTGTTGCGGCGTCTGCGCGACGAAGGGCTTGCGATTCTTTTTGTCACCCACTTTCTGAACCAGGTGTATGCCGTGTCGGACCGCATCACCGTGCTGCGCAACGGCGGCTGGGTCGGCGAATGGCGCGCGGCCGACCTCGGCCCGCAGGCGCTCATTGCCGCAATGCTCGGCCGCGAACTGGCAGCGCAATCGGCGCGGCCGACGGCGCTGCCGGCCTTCGATGAATCGGCGACAGCGCTGCTGCAGGCCGAGGGCCTGGGACAAGCCGGTCAGTTGCAGGCGACCGACTTGCGCGTGCGGGCCGGCGAGGTGGTGGGCGTGGCCGGGCTGCTCGGTGCCGGCCGGACCGAGCTCGCGCGCCTGCTGTTCGGGCTGGAGACGCCCGACCGTGGCGTGCTGAAGATCGACGGTCGCAGCGTCACGTTTTCAAACCCGGCCGATGCCATTCGCGAAGGACTGGCGCTGTGCCCCGAAGAGCGCAAGACCGACGGCATCGTCGCCGAGCTTTCGCTGCGCGAGAACATCGCGCTCGCGTTGCAGGCGCGACTCGGTGTCCGGCGCTTTCTCTCTCTGGCCGAGCAGACCGCGTTGGCGGAACGCTTCGTCACCTCGCTGGGCATCAAGGCCGCGAGCGTCGAGACGCCCATCGGCTTGCTGTCGGGCGGCAACCAGCAGAAGGCGATGATCGCGCGCTGGCTTGCGACCGAGCCGCGCCTCCTGATCCTCGACGAGCCGACGCGAGGCGTCGACGTCGCCGCCAAGCAGGAGATCATGGAACAGATGCTGCAACTCGCCAAAGCAGGAATGGCTGTGATCTTCATCTCCTCCGAAATGAGCGAGGTGGTGCGCGTGGCGCATCGCATCGTGGTGCTGCGCGACCGCCGCAAGGTCGGTGAGCTGCCGGGCGGCAGCACCGAAGACGAGGTCTACGAAATGATCGCGGCCGAGCATGTCTGACGCACTCCCTTCGGCCGGCAACTTCGCCGTCGTCATGCGGCATCGGCTCGCGTGGCCGGTGATCACGCTGCTTCTCCTGCTCGCGCTCAACACCGCATTCAATGCCAGCTTTCTGCACATCGAAGTGCGTGGAGGCCATCTTTACGGCAGCCTGATCGACATCCTCAACCGCGCGGCGCCGCTGATGCTGGTGTCGCTCGGCATGACGCTGGTGATCGCGACGCGTGGCATCGACATTTCAGTGGGTGCCGTGGTGGCGATCGCCGCGGCGGTGGCGGGCTGGATGATCGGTGGCTCGGTTGCGGGTAACGTTTCGCGCTTTCCGATGTCGCTCGCCATCGTCGCGGCCGTTGCGTTGGCGCTGGTGTGCGGCATATGGAACGGCTTGCTGGTCGCCAAGGTCGGCATGCAGCCGATCATCGCGACACTGATTCTGATGGTGGCGGGGCGCGGCATTGCGCAGCTCATCACCGGTGGGCAGATCATCACCATCTACTACACACCGTATTTCTTTCTGGGCAGTGGCTATCTGCTCGGCCTGCCCTTCTCGCTTTTCATCGCGGCGGCGGTGTTCGTGTTGCTGTACCTGGCGATCACGCGGACGGCGCTCGGGCTCTTCATTCAGGCGGTCGGCATCAACCCCACGGCGGCGCGCGTGGCCGGCATCCAGTCGCGCCGGCTCGTCGTCGGCGCCTATGCGTTCTGCGGCTTGTGCGCGGGCATCGCGGGTCTCCTGATCAGCTCCAACGTCAAGAGCGCCGATGGCAACAACGCCGGGCAGTTGCTGGAGCTCGACGCGATCCTCGCGGTCACGCTCGGCGGCACCGCGCTCACAGGCGGGCGCTTCAGCCTGGTCGGCAGCGTGATCGGCGCGTTGATTATCCAGACGCTGACGTACGCCATCTATTCGCTCGGCGTGCCACCTGAGATCAACCTGGTGGTGAAGGCGGTCGTGGTGTTCTTGGTGATGCTGATGCAGTCACCGGAATTTCGTGGGCAGGTGCGGGCTCTGGCGGTACGCGCGCCGCGCGGGGAGGTACGCGCATGAGTGCTGTCATCGCGCCGCCGGGGAATTCGCCCTCACCCCGACCGACTCCTGCCAGCGGGCGAGGGGGCAAGAAATTGAACCCTAAATACTGGCCCCTCGCTGCGACCGTCTCATTGTTCGTCTTGATGGCGACGCTTGGCTCGGTGCTCTACGACGGCTTCTTCTCGGCGCAGGTCTTCTTCAATCTGCTGATCGACAACGCGTTTTTGATCATCGTCGCGGTCGGCATGACCTTCGTGATCCTGTCGGGCGGCATCGACTTGTCGGTCGGCTCGGTCATCGCGCTCACCACGATGGTGTCGGCCACGCTGGTCGAAAAGCACGGCTGGAGTCCGTGGGTCGTCATCCCGCTGGTGCTGCTCATGGGCACCGCGTTCGGCGCGTTCATGGGCGTCTTGATCGAGCGCTTCAGGCTGCAGCCTTTCATCGTCACGCTGGCTGGGATGTTTCTCGCGCGCGGCCTGTGCTATCTCATCAGCATCGACTCGATCAGCATCACCAATCCGTTCTACGAGGCCGTGTCGCAGGCACGCATCCCGGTATGGGGCGATGCGTCGCTGTCGATCAGCGCGGTGATTGCCATCGTGGTGGTGCTGGTCGCGATATTCGTCGCCCATTGCACGCCGTTCGGTCGCGCCGTATACGCCATTGGTGGCAGCGAGCACTCCGCCATGTTGATGGGCTTACCAGTGCGCTCCACCCTGGTCGGCGTGTACACGCTGTCGGGCTTTTGCTCGGCGCTGGCGGGCGTGGTGTTCACCTTTTACATGTTGTCGGGCTACGGCCTGCATGCGGTCGGCCTGGAGCTGGACGCCATCGCTGCCGTCGTCATCGGTGGCGCGCTGCTCACGGGCGGCGTGGGCTACGTGGCGGGTACGCTCTTCGGCGTGCTGATGCTCGGCATCATCCAGACGCTGATCTCGTTCGACGGAACGTTGAGCTCGTGGTGGACGCGCATCGTCGTTGGTGCGCTGCTGTTTGCCTTCTGCCTGCTGCAGCGCTTCTTCAGCTCGCGCACCCCGCGCCGCTGATCACTGCATCATCAGATCAGCGGATCGGCGTGACCGTTTCTCGGATCACACCGCCGCCCAGCACGCTGCCTTCGATCTCGGTTTGTCCCGTACCGCGCACGCGCGCTTCGCAGGCACTGCGTTCCATGGGCGGTTGCAGGCTGCAGCGTGCCAGCGCGTTTTGTAAATAGTCAGGTGCGCCTGTCAGCTGGCCTTGGGCCGCAGCCTGGCGCGCTGCACCAGCCTCGCGGATGCACGCGGCGCGGTCTTGCTGGATATGACCGCACACAGCGAGTTCTTCCCGGTAAGTGCTGACGCTGCCCGCAGCGTAGCCATCCGACTGATGTCTCGGCCCGGCGGCCGAAGCGACCCCGGCAAAGGCAATGCCCCCGGCGGCGAGCAGGACCGCCAGTGTCGACCGAATAGTTGAGTTTTTCATGGTGATGGCTCCTTCAGAAAACTAAGGGGGTTACCAAGGATCACTTGGCGGGAATGGTCGTCACGGTTTCGCGGATGACGCCGCCGCCCATCACGCTGCCGCTGGTGGAGGTCGAGGTGTCGCCGGCGCCGCCCTGAATGCGCGCCATGCAGTCAGCCTGGTCGGCTGCGGGCTGAAGCTTGCAACGCTCCATCGTGTTCGCGCTGTTGCCGGCAGGGCCGGCGGTCGTGAGCCCGGCACGACCGGCTTCCTGGCGCGCCGCACCGGCTTCGCGCAGGCAGGCGGCTTTGTCCTGCTGAACGCCATCGCATGTGGCCTTCTCGCTCTCCATGCGAGCCGCGGTACCGGGTGCCGCAGCCTGCTGCGCCCAGGCGGCGGGCGCGACGCCCAACGTGACGACTGCGAAGAGTGCGCCGGCGGCCAGATGGTGCGCGAACGGAAGTGCGAGAGATTTGTTGTTCATGAAAGAGGTCCTTATAGTCTCCTTGAACTGTTATGCCGGGAGCGCCCCCTGGATGTGGGACTGCACAGCCTTTACAGGCGCTCCACGAGCCCGCGCGCTGCAGGATTCTTCCTACAAATCTCTCGAATGGAACAGCACGAGCCATCGCTCGCAGCCATGCAGGCCCGATCGGTGGCGCGCGATGTCGGCGGCACTTATCCGGCAGCGATCCGCATCGCAAGGTGTGCCAGCGCCTCTTCGACCTGGTCCACCAAAATCAACGACAAATCGCCCGGCTGCAAACGCGCCAGCGCCGTGTCGATGGCGATGAATTCGCCGCGGATCTCGTCGATAAGTTGCGTCCGCGATGCGCCCTGCAGACCTTGCCGCAGCAGTGCCATGACCTCGCCATCGGCCCGTCCACGCTGCGCCGCGTCCTGGTACAGGATCACTTCATCGAACGCTTGCCCGAGGATGGCGGTCTGGTCGCGGATGTCGCTGTCGCGCCGGTCGCCGGCACCGCTGATGACCACTGAGCGCTTGTTGGCCGGCATGGTGTCGACGGCGGACACCAGTGCGCGCATGGCGTCGGTGTTGTGGCCGTAGTCGGCGATGACGGTGGCACCGCGATAGTCCATCACGTTGAAGCGTCCGGGCACGCCGGCCGCGTCGTTCATGAAGCTCGCGACGCCGCTGCGGATGGTGCCCCAGTCGAGGCCTACGGCCCAGCCTGCGGCCACTGCCGCCATCACGTTGTCGACCTGAAAGCTGATCGTGCCGCCACGGGTGATCGGCACGTCGCGCAGTGGAATGCGCTCGCGCCACGAGCCTTCGGCTGCGATCAGGGTGTCCTGGTCGACGTAGACGGTGCGCTTGCCTTGCGCGCGGTGCGTTGCCATCACCGGGTGCTGCCGGTCGGCGGCAAAGAAGATCACGCTGCCGGGGCAGCCTGCGGCCATGGCGGCGACGTTCGGGTCGGCGGCATTGAGCACCGCATACCCGTCGTAAGCCACGTTGCGGACGATCACGCGCTTGAGCACGGCGAGGTCTTCGACCGTGGTGATGTAGTTGAGGCCCAGGTGATCCCCGCTGCCGATGTTGGTCACCACTGCGACCTGGCAGCGGTCGAAGCCGAGGCCTTCTCGCAGCACGCCACCGCGCGCGACCTCGAACACAGCCGCATCGACCTCGGGGTGCATCAGAACGTTGCGCGCGCTTTTCGGGCCGCTGCAATCGCCGCTGTCGATCTGCCGGCCATCGACCCACACGCCGTCGGTGTTGGTCATGCCGGTGCGCAGTCCGCTCGATGCGAGCAGATGGTTGATGAGGCGCGCCGTCGTCGTCTTGCCGTTGGTGCCGGTGACTGCGACCACCGGGATGCGGCCGGTGTCGCCGGGTGCATAGAGGGTGTCCATGATGGCCTCGCCGACCGCGCGGCCGCGGCCGAACGAGGGGGAGATGTGCATGCGCAGGCCGGGCGCGGCGTTGACTTCGACGACGCCGCCGTGTTGTTCTTCGAGCGGCCGCAGCACGCTCTCGCAGACCATGTCGACGCCGCAGATGTCGAGGCCGACCATTTGCGCCGCATCGACCGCGCGCGCTGCGATTTCGGGGTGCACGGTGTCGGTCACGTCGGTGGCGGTGCCGCCCGTGGAGAGATTCGCGTTGTTACGGAGCACGACCCGCTGACCTCGTTTCGGCACGCTTTCGGGCGTCAGGCCCTGCGATTCGAGACGCCCGATGGCGATGGCGTCGAGCTGGATCTTGGTGAGCGAGGTCGAATGGCCTTCGCCACGGCGCGGGTCGAGGTTGACGGTGTCGACCAGCTGCCGCACGGTGCAGGTGCCGTCGCCGATCACCTGCGGCGGATCGCGTCGCGCCGCAGCGATGAGCTTGTCGCCGACGACCAGCAGGCGGAAGTCGAAGCCGGGCAAGAACTTCTCGACCATGACCTCGCCGTAGACAGCGGCCGAGTCGTAGGCGGCTGTGAGTTGCTCGCGCGTGGTGATGTTGACCGTCACGCCCTTGCCCTGGTTGCCGTCTTGTGGCTTCACCACCACCGGCAGGCCGATGTCCATCGATGCGGCCCAGCCGTCGTCGGCGCTCGTCACCGGCCGACCCAGCGGCACGGGCACGCCAGCAGCGTTGAGCAATTGCTTGGTGAGTTCCTTGTCTTGCGCAATCGACTCGGCCACGCCGCTCGTGCTGTCGATCTCTGCCGCCTGGATGCGTCGCTGCTTGGCGCCCCAGCCGAACTGCACCAGACTGCCGCGCGTGAGGCGTCGATACGGAATGCCGCGCGCGACGGCTGCATCGACGATCGAGCCGGTGCTCGGGCCGAGGCGTTCGGATTCGTCTTCTTCGCGCAATTCAGCGATGGCCGCATCTGCGTCGAAGGCGGTGTCGTGCAACGCCGCGTTGATAAGTTGCTCGGCCAGTTCAATGGCGCGTCGGCCGACCGACTCTTCGCCGTACTGCACCGTCACTTGATAAATGCCCGCTTCCGCCGTCGGCTGGGTGTGACCGAAGTTGACCGCACAGCCGGCCTGCGCCTGCAGTGCCAACGCGGCGTTTTCAAGCACGTGTGCAAGGGCCAGCGGCTGGCCGAGCACGATCGGATGCAGTTCGCCGATGGTCGGAAACAGCGAGCGAAGGCGCGCGTCGAAACCGGAGAGCCGTTCCACGGCGTTCTCGTCGCCGGTGCACGAAACGATCGCCTCGATGGCGGTGTGTCGGCTCCAGAGGTTGGGGCCGCGCAGGGCGCGAATGCGTGTGACTTCCATGCCGGCTCTTCAGGAAAATTGTTGAAAGGACGACGAGGCGTGCGGTGCCGAAGGAGACGGCGCCGTCTGAGAAAGTTGCAGCGATGCGAGCGCCGCCTGCAGGTCGGCTTCGAAGGCTTCGACACCGGCACCGATCAGGTTCAGTGGTATGCCGAGCGCCCAGCCGGCCGCGACCGCCGCCAGCAAGCTGTCGATGCTCACACCCGCATGGGTCGCGCTCCAGATCGTGAGGCGCCCGAGGCCCGGCAAGAACGATTCACTGCTGCCGTTGGCCAGCACCACGCGGTCTTGCCGCACCAGCACGGCTTTGCCGCCGCTGGCCTGGTGCGCCGTCAGTGTCGCTGCGTGCGCGTCGGTCGAATACAGAATGACCACGCCATCGCACAACGGCGCGAGCCCGGCAACGCGGTCATCGGCGGCGTTCAGCACGGCGGTGCCTTCGGGCAGCACCACGTCGACTTGCGTGCGCAGCACCTTCACCAGCTGGTCGCTCTCCGTGATGTCGAACTCGGCGAGCGCGGCAGCGCCTTCCAGGTCGGTCACGATGCCGACTTCGCAGCGGTCGTAGGCCAGGCCGTCGCGCAGGATGGTCTCGGCACCGTTCTCGATGACGACGGCCTGCACCGCACGGTTGACCAGCAGGCGATGGCCTGCGCCCCAATTGGCGCTGTTGCGCGCATCGACGCGGCGGCGTTCCAGAAAGAGGCCGTCGCCGCACGCGAGCCCGGTGTACCGGCCGCCGAGGCCGATGAGCCAGGCCACCAAGCGCGCCAGCACGGCGGTGTCCTGCGAGCCGGCGATGCCGACGATCGGAATCCGGCCTGAGGCTTCATCCGGGAACAGGTGATCGCAAATCGCACGGCCGACCGGTCGTGGCGAACCGACCGCAGGCTTCAGGTGCATCAGCAAGCCCGGGCCTGCATTGACTTCGACAATGGCGCCGCCTTGCGCTGCCAGCGGCCGGCCGATGTCTTGCGCCACCAGGTCGATGCCGGCGATGTCGAGCCCGACGACGCGGGCCGCGAGCACGGCTGCGTGAGCGACTTCAGGGTGGACCTGATCGGTGCAGTCGACACCGAGGTTGCCGTTGCGCTGGATCGTGACCACGCGTCCGGCCTCGGGCACCGAGGTGCCATCGAGCTTCTGGCGTTGCAGCTCCAGCTGCAGCTTGGCGTCGGTCGGCAAGTCAATCAGGTCGAGTGGAAATTCTTCTTCGGCGCCGCGGCGCGGGTCGCTGTTGAGTTGCTTTTCAATGAGGTCGGCGACAGCGGTGTTGCCGTCGCCCGTCACGGTGATGATCTCGCCACGTGCCGCCGCCACGACCTGGCCACCGACCACCAGCAGGCGGTGTTCGCTGCCACGGATGAAGCGCTCGACCATCACGTCGCTGCCCTCGGGCTCGGCGACGGCGTAAGCGCCCATGACTTCTTCGCGCGTGTTGAGTTCGAGCGAGACGCCGCGGCCGTGGTTGGCGTCGGACGGCTTGACGACCACCGGCAGGCCCATGCTCTCGGCAACGTCCCAGGCTTCTTCGGCACTATCGACCACTTCGCCTTCAGGCACCGGCACGCCGCAGCTCGCGAGAAGCGACTTGGTGAGTTCCTTGTCGCTGGCAATCGATTCGCCGATGGCGCTGGTGTAGTCGGTTTCGGCAGTCCAGATGCGGCGCTGGCTGGCGCCGTAGCCGAGCTGTACCAAGTTGCCGCTGTTCAGGCGCATGTGCGGAATGCCGCGGTCGGTGGCGGCGCCGACGATGCACGCGGTGCTCGGGCCGAGGTAGCAGTCTTCGACCTGGCCCTTGACCACGTCGACCGCGCGCTGCACGTCGACCGCACCGAAAGATTCGTCGTTGATCGCGCTCATCAGCAGGCGATGGGCTTCTGCCAAGGCGGCGCGCGCAACTTGCTCGTCGCGTGCCCGGAACACCATGCGGTACACGCCGTGCTCGGAAGTGCTGCGGGTCTGGCCGAACCCGGTCGGCATGCCGGCGAGGTTGAGCAGTTCGATGACGACGTGTTCGAGCACATGGCCCGACCACGTGCCTTCGTTCAGCCGTGAAATAAATCCGCCCCGTTCACCGACGCCGCAGTGGTGCTCGATGAGTGCCGGCAGCAGGGTCGTCAGCCGCCCGGTGAAGCCGTCGATGGTGTTCGACGGAAAATCTTCCAGCCGGCCGAGATCGAGCCAAACTTCCAGCACCGGCCGATAAGTCCAGATGTTGGGGCCGCGCAAATAGTTGATGCGCAGGAGTCGGATGTCGTCGAAACGGGTCATGGGAACGTTCGATTGCTTTTCGAAATGATTTGGCAGGGCACCGCGGCGCGCTCAGGCGTGCTCATGGCGATCGGTCAAAATCGGCGCCCATTGCGCGCCACGGCGGGTCCCACGGGGCTCGGCGGGCCTGCAGCAGGCGAGAGTCAAATAAACACAATGCAACATCACGATCCAGTGGGTACCCGGCAGGGAGAAATAGAGGCGGTCTCAGACGCGCTGAAAAGCCGACTCACCTCCGCGGAAAACGTTCTGGCGACGCTCGCGGTTGACCTCGACAACGAACTTCGGTTCTCGTCCGGGCTCGTCGCGCTGACAGATCATCGCCTGCTGGCGCGAGACGCCGCCGGAGCGTGGCGCGAGTGGCCACTTTCGGAACCCGGAATCGCGCTGCATCTGATCGACCATGCGGGCATCGGCACGCTCGAGTTGCAGGGTGCGCAGGGCCAGCTGGCACGCTGGCATTACACGCTCGAGCAGCAGGCTTCGGCGCTCAGGCTGTTGAAGCTTTTCGGGCAGCGGATGGCTGTTGCTGTTGACCCGAATGCAGGCGCTGTTGCAATCGCCGGGCTGGCCGACGTCGATGAACTTCCCGAGGCAGTCGAGGCGCAGCCGCCGCCGTCGACATGGGGGCTGCTGCGGCTGGGCCGCTTCGCCAAGCCCTATCGCAAACAATTGATCACCGGCTTCCTGCTCACGCTGGCGTCGACCGCTGCCACGCTGGTGCCACCCTATCTGACCATCCCGTTGATGGACGACATCCTGATTCCGTTCCAGAACGGGCAGCAGATAGCCATCGCAAAGGTTGTTCTTTTTCTTGGGGCACTCTTGCTTTCGGCATTGGCTGGATGGGCGTTGGGTTGGGCGCGCACCTACCTGCTGGCACTCGTGTCGGAGCGCATCGGCGCCGACTTGCGCACGACCACGTATGAGCATCTGCTGACATTGCCGCTCGACTACTTCGGTGGCAAACGCACTGGCGACCTGATGTCGCGCATCGGCTCCGAGACCGACCGCATCAATGTTTTTCTTTCGTTGCACGCGCTCGACTTCGTGACCGACGTGCTGATGATCGCCATGACCGCGGTGATCCTGTTTTCGATCAATCCGTTGCTGGCGCTCGTCACGCTGGTACCGCTGCCCTTCATCGCCTGGATGATCCATGTGGTGCGCGATCGTCTGCGCACCGGCTTCGAGAAAATCGACCGCGTGTGGAGCGAAGTGACCAACGTGCTGGCCGACACCATTCCAGGCATTCGCGTGGTCAAGGCCTTCGCGCAGGAAAAGCGCGAGGCCGATCGCTTCCATGCCGCCAATGCGTACAACCTGCAAGTGAACGACAAGCTGAACAAGACGTGGTCGCTCTTCACGCCCAGCGTGTCGCTGCTCACCGAGATCGGCCTGCTCGTGGTCTGGGGCTTCGGCATCTGGCAGGTGGCGCGCGGGCGCATCACGGTCGGTGTGCTGACCGCCTTCATCGCCTATATCGGCCGCTTCTACACGCGGCTCGATTCGATGAGCCGCATCGTCTCGGTCACGCAAAAAGCGGCGGCCGGTGCCAAGCGCATCTTCGACATCCTCGACCATGTGAGCAACGTGCCGGAGCCGGTGAACCCGGTCAAGGTAAAGCGCATTATCGGACGTATCGAGATGAAGGACGTGGGCTTTCGATACGGCTCGCGTGCGGTGATTCGTAACCTCGACCTGGTGATCGAGCCCGGCGAAATGATCGGCCTTGTCGGCCACAGCGGTTCGGGCAAGAGCACGCTGGTCAACCTGATCTGCCGCTTCTACGACGTGACCGACGGCGCCATCCTGGTCGACGGCACCGACATCCGGCGCTTCGCAGTCACCGACTACCGGAGACATGTCGGGCTGGTGCTGCAGGAGCCGTTTCTGTTTTTCGGCACCATCGCGCAGAACATCGCCTACGGCAAGCCCGACGCCACGCGTGAAGAGGTCGTGGCTGCAGCACGCGCGGCCCACGCGCACGACTTCATCCTGCGGCTCGCGCACGGCTACGACTCGCTGGTCGGCGAGCGCGGACAAGGCCTGTCGGGCGGTGAGCGACAGCGCATCAGCATCGCCCGCGCGCTCTTGATCGACCCGCGCATCCTGATCCTCGACGAGGCCACATCGGCGGTCGACACCGAGACGGAGAAAGAGATTCAGCGGGCACTGGACAACCTGGTGAAAGGACGTACGACCATCGCCATCGCGCATCGGTTGTCTACGTTGCGCAAGGCCGACCGGCTGGTCGTGATGGACCGCGGCGAGGTCGTCGAGGTCGGGCCGCACGACGCGTTGATGGAAAAGCAGGGCGCCTATTGGCGGCTCTACCAGGCGCAATTGCGGCAGGCGGACGAAGAGGCGAGCGATGGCGCGGTGAGCGAGCGCGCTGCGGTGCAAGTGGCGCTCGGCACGCACGCGGCACATTCGGCGGGGCTGCAATGAACACGACGACAACGCGAATGAAGATGGACATCGAACGCGACACCTTTGGGCGACTCGTGCTGATCGACGTTGACGGCGTGCGCCACATCGGCATCGTGCCGGTACGCGCCTTTCCGCTCAGTGCGCCGGACGCCGGCGTGTCCCTGGTGGGTAGCGACGGCAAGGAAGTGCTGTGGCTCGACCGGCTGGATGATGTGCCTCCAGAGGCGCTCGCTTTGCTGGCGCAAGACTTGGCGGTGCGCGACTTCGCGCCGACGCTGCAGCAACTGCATGCGGTGTCGAGCTTCGGTGTGCCGAGCACATGGACCGTCAGCACCGACCGCGGCGAGACCAGTTTCGTGCTTAAAGCCGAAGAAGACATTCGCCGGCTCGACGGCGGCGCATTGCTGATCGCCAGCGCGCATGGCGTGCAGTTCCGCATTCCCGATGCGAAGGCGCTGGACCGTACTTCGCGCAAGTTGCTCGAGCGCTTTCTTTAGTTCGCTGTAGTCAGAGACCAGATCAATCTGCGGAGTAAAACCGCGCAGATCGACATTTGCCAAGTAGATACTAGTTGTAATGTAAGTCTTTTGTTGTAACATCGCGCCAACACAAAGCACTGAATTGCAATCCGGATAGAGCGGGGCGCAGTAGGCAGTTCGTTGGCGAAACATCGTTTCGCGCTGCCTTGCTTTCAATCCGGAGGTTTCGATGTCCAACTTCTCCGCCACGTTTCGTTCGCGCGGATCGTACAAAGGGTCATAGGCGTGAATCTCAGCACCTTCGCCATTATTTTTGCGGGTGTGCTGCTGAATTCGGCAGCCCAGCTGATGCTCAAGGCAGGCGCCCGAGCGATCGGTTCAGTGTCCATGGCAAGCATCGGATCGATGGTCGATGCCGCGTGGAGCGCTGCCTTGCAGCCTTGGATACTGGTGGGTCTGACCTGCTATTTCATCAGTGCAGGACTGTGGGTCGTTGCATTGACGCGAGTCGATGTCACAGTCGCATACCCCATGCTCTCGATGGGATACGTCATCGCAGCGGTCCTTGCATGGCATTTTTTCGGTGAGGCATTAACTACGCAACGCTTGCTCGGGATCGCAATCATCCTGGTCGGCGTCGTTGTTCTCGGCAGGGGTTGAGATGGCATCGAGCCTCACTCTCGCGGTCTCGCCCCAGCCGCTCTACGTCGATCTCGACGGTACATTGATCGCCACCGATCTGCTGCACGAATCATTGCTGCAGTTGGTGCGCTCAGCACCGGGTTCGTTGCTCAGCCTCCCATGGTGGCTCGTGCACGGGAAATCCGCTTTCAAGCGAAAAGTCGCACTGCACGTTGACATCGATGTCGTCACGCTGCCATATCGCCCCGCTGTTCTGGAATTGATTCGTAACGCACGTGTGGCCGGACGCCGGGTGGTGCTCGCCACTGCCAGCGACGCCGAATTCGCACGCAAGGTCGCAGACCATTTGGGTCTGTTCGATGCCGTTCTGGCTTCGGACGGCCTTATCAACATGCGCGGCGCGGCCAAGCTGAAGGCCATTCAAGATGATGCCGAAGGTGAGCCGTTTTGCTACGCAGGTGACAGCACCGCGGATCTGGACGTGTGGAGCGGAGCCGCCGCCGCGGTTGTCGTGAGCCGCTCGCGTTCTTTGGTACAGCATGCTGCCCGGTTGACAAAGGTCGATGCAGTCATCGAACCTCCGACAGCCTCCTTGCGGCGCTACCTCTATGGAATGCGGCTGCATCAATGGCTTAAAAACGTGCTGGTGTTTCTGCCGCTGATGCCAGTGCTGCACGCCCTCAGCAGCGCGCTGCTGCTCAACGGCGTCTTTGCCTTTTTTGCTTTTGGGCTGGCTGCATCTGCGGTCTATATCGTCAATGATTTGCTCGATCTACAGTCTGATCGACTGCACCATCGCAAACGGTTACGACCGTTTGCGGCCGGCGAGATCTCGGTGCTCCGCGGACTGGCGCTGGCGACTGGGCTTGCCTTGGCGTCGCTTGCGTTTTCGTTGCTCTTTCTCCCGAAAGTTTTTCTGTGGGTGCTGCTCTTCTATGTCGCACTGACCACCGCTTATTCCCTGTTTTTGAAGCGTCGTGCGGTGGTCGATGTCTTTTCGCTGGCCGGCCTCTACACAGTCCGGGTCGCGGCGGGAACTGCGGCAACCGGGCAGCCACTGTCGTTCTGGATTTTGTCGTTCTCGCTTTTCATATTCCTGAGTCTTGCATTGGCCAAGCGCTACGTCGAACTGACGACCGGTTCGCCGGATGCACTGGAGCGAATGACGCGCGATCGCGGCTATCAACCTGGCGACGTTACTTTCGTGCTCAGCGCAGGCGTCGCCGCAGGGCAAATGTCGGCGCTGTTGCTCAGCTTGTATTTGCAGGACTCGCAGATGTCGGAGAGATACGTCAACCCTGTTTACCTATGGGCATTGATCCCGGTTTTCTTGTTTTGGGTCATGCGCATCTGGCTTAAGGCGATTCGTGGCGCGTTGCACGACGACCCGGTGGTTTTTGCGGCGCGTGACTGGGTCAGCCGACTTGCCGTCGGCATGGCTGCAGTTGTCCTATACCTGGCCGGTTGAGCTTCAAACACAATTTCCTTTTGCAAAGATTCGAATAAGCAATGAACAATATCAATACGGCGCACAGGCGCAGTTCTGCAACGGGCGGGGAAAGCGTCCTGATCGTGCTGGCAGTGGTACTTTTGTTGACGATGCTTCATTTGCACTACCCGTTCAATGAAGACCAGGCGCTTTTCATGTACGCGGCGCGCGAGATGGCCGATGGCGCACAGATGTACCGCGAGTTCTGGGATATGAAGCAGCCTGGGATCTATTGGTGGTACTTGGCGGTCGGATCGATCTTCAGCTTCGATGCAGTCGGCCTGCGCTGGATGGATGTTCTCTGGTCTCTCTGTGTTGCCGGCGTTCTGTGGGCGGCTGTGCGACAGCGAGGCGCACTCGCAGCCGTCCTTGCGCCGTGCTTCGGTTTCGCGAGTTTCTACGGTCGGGCTTCCATCAACCAGTTTTCACAGGTCGAATGGATTGTGGGCGGCCCCATCGCGGTCGTGCTGTGGTGCGTCGGTGTCGAATCGAAGCCAGGCAAAGAACGCGCGACGGCAGGGCGCTACGCGATTGCCGGCGCGATGCTTGCAATCGTTGCGTTGTTCAAAACCATGCTGGTTATTCTGCCCATGGCCGTGATCGTGACGGCAATCGCCCACGCCAAGTGGAAAGACAGGATAGATGGAGGTAGTTTGATCAGGTGGCGAGTGGCACCGATGGTCGCGGGTTGCCTCCTTACGTTGTTGCCGGTGGTGATCTGGATGCAACTCAATGGCACCTTGACCGAGGCGCTCTGGACGGCCTTCGTGTATCCCGGGATCGCAGTGCGAGAGTACGAGCACAACACCATACTCAGGCTCCTGGGTTCGACGCGCTGGTTCCTTATCGGCACGGTTGCGTTGGTTCCCTGGGCCGCATGGGCTGCCTTCAACGGGTTGCGGCATCGGTCGCGCCTGGAGTTGCTCTGTACCGCGTGGTGTGCAGGGGCGATGATTGTCATCCCCATGCAGGTGCTTTCATTCTGGGACTATCACTTCGACCTGCTTTTCCTGCCACTCGGCGTACTCGCAGCACTGGGCTTCGTCGATGCACTGTACCGTCTTGGTTCCACGAAGAATCTGCGCTATCGACAAGCCGCCATTGCGCTGATGATCATCAGCGTACTGACTAACTTCGGATGGCCATTGGGCCGAAAAGTAGTGAAGGTGTTTGCTGCGATGCCCTTTACTGCGGCCAGTCAGAGCGCGTTGGACAATTCGCTCGATGCTCGGTTGTCAGAGTACAAAGAGTCCGTGGAGGCTGTGAGAGGCATTGCCGGCGAGCAGGACCGTATCGTTGTATGGGGTGATGCGAGGATGCATTTCATGCTGCAACGTCGGCCGGTGATTGAAATCAATGGCTCAACGTTTTATCTTGCTCGCCAGTTGGAACAGGTAGTCAGCGAGATTCGCGAGAAAAAGCCGAAGCTCATTTATCTGAGCAAAGAGAGAGACCGTATGACCTATCACGGGGGCGGCATATTACCGATAACGATCAAGGAGATGTACGAGCCGGCATACGACAACCGTTTTGGCACATGGTATCGACTCCGAAGTGGCGCCATTGTCAAAACAACTTCCTGAAGCAGACTAGTCGAAAGCCTGCACTGAGCCGGGTATGCCTATGGAAGACAGAATTTCGCTACCTCGTCGTGTGTGATCGGTGCCAGTGCCAACTGGAAAGCTTTCCAGGATTTCTTGTTCATCAAGGCAAAACGGTTCGACAGTCAGTCGAAACGGCACAACCTGCGTGACTGCGAAAATCAGGCCAGCCGGCCACGAGGCGTGGCGCACAGTCGACGTGCCATGCACGGCGCCGATCGTCCACCATACCTTTCACGAACATGCCGCTCCACACCACCGCACTCGTTCTCTTTTCCGGCGGCCAGGACTCGACGACTTGCCTCGCCGACGCGCTTTCGAAGTACCAGCGGGTCGAGACACTCGGTTTCGATTACGGCCAGCGCCACCGCATCGAGCTCGATATGCGCGGCAGCATTCTGGCGAAACTGCGCGAGTGCTTTCCGCGCTGGGCATCGCGGCTCGGCGAAGACCATTTGCTGACGATCGACGCGCTGGCTCAACTCGGAGGCTCGTCGCTCACCGAAGAGGTCGCTTTCGCGATGCAGGCCGACGGCTTGCCGAACACGTTCGTGCCCGGCCGCAACCTGCTGTTCCTCACGCTCGCCGGTGCGCTGGCCTACCGGCGCGGACTCCAAGTGATCGTCACCGGAGTTTGCGAAACCGACTTTTCCGGCTACCCCGATTGCCGCGACGACACCATGAAGGCGATGCAACTGGCCCTGTCGCTCGGCCTGGAGCGGCGCCTGGTCATCGAGACGCCGTTGATGTGGATCAACAAGGCCGAGACTTGGCAAATGGCCGAGCGCCTCGGCGGCTTGCCGCTGGTCGAACTCATCGTCGAAGAGACGCACACCTGCTACCTCGGCGAGCGCACGCATCGGCACGCCTGGGGTTACGGCTGCGGCACCTGCCCGGCGTGCGTGCTTCGAAAGAACGGGTGGGAGCGCTACGTCGTCCGCGACTGAGCAGTCGACGAACTCACGCGGCAGCGCCGGCTAGGCTTCCTGCATCGGTGCTCAATCGGTAGCGCGCTTTGCCTTCCGATCCAGTGCCCTCAGCTTGCGGCACCAGCGTCCAGCGCTGCTTGTGGTGATCGCCAACCGAAGGTCGATGCGCGATCGAGACCATGGCGCCACCCGCTGCCTGCACCGTGGCCGCTAGCCGCTTGTACAACACGGCCTCTGCCTCGGCATCGAGCGCGCTGGTGGCCTCATCGGCGAACAGCCATGCCGGTTTCTTGAGCAGCACGCGCGCGATGGCGAGGCGTTGTTGCTCGCCGCCGGAGAGCTTCTGGCTCCAGGCGTCGCTGTCGTCCAGCCGCTTTGCGAGCTCGGGCAGCAGCGCGTCATTCAACGCCTGGCGCAATGCGTCGTCGTCGTAGTCCGAGGCGAGGTTCGGGTAGGTCAGCGCATCGCGCAAACTGCCATCCGGCACATACGGCCGCTGCGGAATGAACATCGTGTTGGTTGGCACGTGCACGGTGCCGACGGCAAAGGGCCAGATGCCGGCGAAGGCGCGGAACAGCGTCGACTTTCCGCTGCCCGACGGGCCCTGCAGCAGCACGCTCTCGCCGGGCTGCACGGTCAGCGCGGTGTGATGCAACAGCTTGGTGCCGTCGGGCAATGCCACGTCGAGGTTGTCGGTGTGCAGGCGCGAGCCGGGCTGCCGCGCGACCGGCGCCTGCGTTTCTGCGTGCGCGCGCATGGCGTCGTCGAAGGTGGAGAGCCGGTCGGCGGTGGCGCGCCAAACTGCGACCCGATCGTAGTTGTCGACGAACCACGAGAGCGAGTCCTGCACCGTGCTGAAAGTGCGAGAAATTTGCATCAGCTCGCCGAACTGGATCGCGCCGCTGAAGAACCGCGGCGCCGCCAGAAAGAACGGAAACACCACGGACAACTGGCCGAACGATGCGGTGAACGCCACCAGGTTCTTCTGTTGCTTGATGAGCGAGAGGTAGTTGCGCAGCACACTGGAGAAGCGCGTGTCGAGCTGGCCGTGCTCGACCTTTTCACCACGATCGAGCGCGATGGCTTCGCTGTTCTCGCGCACCCGGATCAGGTGATGCCGGAAGTCGGCTTCGAAGCGCTGCTGACGGAAGTTGAGGCCGATGAGCGGCCGCCCGATGTAATGCGTGATGGTCGTGCCGACGGCGCAGTAGATCGCCGCGACCCAGACCATGTAACCCGGCACCGAGAAGCTCTGCCCGCCCAGCGTGAACGCCAGCGGACCCGACAGGCCCCACAGAATGCCGATGAAGGTGACCAGCGTCACGACCGAGTTCAGGATGCCCATCGACAGCGTCACTGTGTAGTCGGTGAAGAGCTGCATGTCTTCCTGGATACGCTGGTCCGGGTTGTCGGGGTTGTCGGGGTTGGCAGTTTGCGCGCCATCGACCGTGTTCCTAGCCGAATATCGCGCGAGCTCGAGCCGGTAGAAGGTGTGGTTGGCGAGCCAGCGCGTCATGTAGCTGCGCGTCATCCAAGCGCGCCACCGCACCTGCAGGAGTTGGGTCAAATAGAACTTGAGGACAGCGACCAGGATGCCGGCCATCGCGATGTAGGTGAATCGCAGCAGCTGCGTCCAGAACACCGGCTGGTTCTTGGCCTGCAGCGCGTCGTAGAACACGCGGCTCCAGTCGTTGATGAGCACCGTCACGTAGACAGTGCCGAGGTTCAGCGCGACGACACCGATCAACAGGCCCCAGGCCTTCCACTTTTCTTCGGAGCGAAAGTAAGGCGCCGACAGCCGCCCTATGCGCCGCAGCGTCTGCAGGAAAGACCGAGAAGGCTCCGCGAGCGACGTTGCGGGAAGAGTGGAAGAAGCAGAAGACATCGAACCGCCATCATCGTGAAGCGCGTCGGTACGCGCGGTGCGGGCATCCTAGCGCCGTGTCTCGCGCCAAAGTTAAGCGGCCCTGAAGCGCAGTGCTTCAGTCGGGCTTGTCTTCAGCCTTCGGCTTTGGCAGAACGGGCGTCGAGCCCGGCGCCAGCAAGCCGGTGCGCGCGTAAGTCATCAGCTTGTCGCGCGTGTCGATGATGTCGAGGTTGCGCATGGTCAACTGACCGATGCGGTCGCGCGGCGAGAAAGCGCCCTCTACCTTTTCCATGCTCAGGCGCTCGGGCTTGTAGGTGAGGTTCGGCGAATCGGTGTTCAGCAGGGAGTAGTCGTTGCCGCGGCGCAGTTCCAGTGTCACTTCACCTGTGATGGCGCTGGCGATCCAGCGCTGCGCCGTCTCGCGCAGCATGATCGCCTGCGGGTCGAACCAGCGGCCCTGGTAGAGCAGGCGGCCGAGTTTCAGGCCGTTCATGCGGTACTGCTCGATGGTGTCCTCGTTGTGGATGCCCGTCACCAGTCGCTCGTACGCAATGTAGAGCAAGGCCAGGCCGGGTGCCTCGTAGATGCCGCGGCTCTTGGCTTCGATGATGCGGTTTTCGATCTGGTCGCTCATGCCCAAACCGTGGCGGCCGCCGATGCGATTCGCTTCGAGCAGCAACGACACCGGGTCGGCATAGCTCACGCCGTTGAGCGCCACCGGCATGCCTTGTTCGAAGCGCACCGTGACCTCCTCGGTCTTGACCTCGACGGTCTCTTTCCAGAAGGCCACGCCCATGATCGGATTGACGATCTTCATGCCGCTCGACAGGTGCTCCAGGTCTTTGGCCTCGTGCGTCGCACCCAGCATGTTGGAGTCGGTCGAGTAGGCTTTTTCAGCCGACATCTTGTAGCCGAAACCGTGCTGGGTCATGAAGGCCGACATCTCGGCACGGCCGCCCAGTTCGTCGATGAACAATTGGTCGAGCCACGGCTTGTAGATCTTGAGCGACGGGTTGGTGAGCAGGCCGTAGCGGTAGAAACGCTCGATGTCGTTGCCCTTGTAGGTGCTGCCGTCGCCCCAGATGTTGACGTCGTCTTCCCTCATGGCCGCGACCAGCATCGTGCCGGTGACCGCACGGCCGATCGGCGTCGTGTTGAAGTAGGTGACGCCAGCGGTCGAAATGTGGAAGGCACCGGCCTGCAGCGCGGCGATGCCTTCGTTGACCAGCTGCGTGCGGCAGTCGACGAGCCGCGCCTGGATCGCGCCGTACTCCATCGCCTTGCGCGGGATCTCTTCGTAGTCCGGCTCGTCGGGCTGGCCCAGGTTGGCCGTGTACGCATAGGGCAGCGCACCCTTTTGCTTCATCCAGAGCAAGGCAGCGCTGGTGTCGAGTCCGCCGGAGAAGGCGATGCCGACTTTTTGGCCGGCGGGGATGTCTTGGAGGATGGTGGACATGGGCAACGTGGGGCAGAAGGTGGGCTCAGGGTGCCGTAGCACGCGGAAAGAGGAAAACCGAACGCGTTATTTTCGGCGGTTTTTCAGTGCGGATTGCTGATGCCGCTCGACACATGGCCAGACGGCACATGGCGTGCCGCCGCATCGACGTGGCCGGTCTGGTCGTCGAAAAAGAAATCAGGTTCGAACTCGCGCAGGAACTCGCCCTTGGGCAGGCCACCGAGGAACATCGCTTCGTCGACGCGGATGTTCCATTTCATGAGCGTGCGAATGGCGCGCTCGTGCGCCGGCGCGCTGCGCGCCGTCACCAGCGCAGTGCGAATGCGCATGTCGACATTGCCGGCGTGTTGCAACCGGTGCAGCGCGGCCAGCAATGGTTTGAACGGGCCTTCGGGCAGCGGCAGTTCAGCCTTGCTGGATTCGTGCGCCTGGAACGCATCGAGCCCCTGGCTCTGGAACACCCGTTCGGCCTCGTCGCTGAACAGCACCGCGTCGCCGTCGAAAGCGATGCGCACTTCGTCCGGGTAGGCGTCGCTCGCCTTGACCGATTCGACCAGCACGCGCGCCGCAGGAAAGCCGGCGTTGAGCGCTTCACGCACGTCTTCTGCGTTGACCGACAAGAACAGGTGGGCACGCAGCGGCCGCAGATAGCCGAACGGCGGCCGCCCCTGAGTGAACACGCCGCGCTGCAGCTTGATGTCGGCCGCCACGCTCGACTTGAAAATCCGCATGCCCGACACCGGATCGTTGCGCGACAGGATCACGACTTCGACGCGCTGCACGCCGTCGTCGTTGAAGCGCAGCAGCTTGCGCACCAGCGAGTACGCGATGCCGGGTTGGGCCGGCACGTCGAGCCGCTCGAACTGCAGCTTCATGTAGCCCTCGGGATCGCCCGAATCGAACAGCCGGTTTTCTTCCTCGAGATTGAAGAGTGCGCGGGAAGAAATGGCGACGACGAGCTTGTCGTCCAGGGTGACGGCCATGGGTTGTCGCTTGCTACTTGACGAACTGGTTGAGCTGAATGATCGGCATCAGCACCGCCAGCACGATGAGCATGACGACGCCGCCCATCGCCACGATCAGCAGTGGCTCCAGGATGGTCGCCAGATGCATCGCGCGCCGTTGGACCTCGGCGCCGAGCTGGTTGGCGGCGCGCTGCAGCATCAGCGGCAGCGTGCCGGTTTGCTCGCCGAGCCGCGCGAACATCGAGACGATGCCGGGAAAGCGTTTCTTTTGCGCCAGCGCCGAAGCCAGCGGCGCGCCTTCGCGCACCAGCACCAGGGCATCGAGCGCATCGGCGCGCATGGCGGTGTTACTCAGCGTTTCGGAAGCGGCCTGCAGCGCTTTCAGGATCGGCACGCCGGCCGTCGTGAGCATGGCCAGCGTGCTGGCAAAGCGCGCCGCGTTGTACTGACGCGCGAGCTTGCCGATCAATGGAAGGTTGAGCCACGCGGCATCGAACTTTTCGCGGAAGGCCGCGCGGGCCAAAGCGAGCCGTGCGCTGAACACGATGAAGGCGATCGCCACCAGCATGGCCCATCCATAGTTCCGAACGAACGCGCTCAGGCCCAGCATTGCGACGGTCAAAAACGGTAGTGCGCGCTTGGTGCCCGCGAACACGTTTGCGACTTGCGGCACCACGTAGCTGACCAGAAAGATCACGATGGCGATCGCTACGAGCGTGACGATGGCCGGGTACAGCGCCGCGCCGACCAGCTTTTGCCGCAACGCCATGCTTTGTTCAAGGTCGTCGGCAAGTCGCTCCAGCACCATGCCCAGGTTGCCGCTCTGCTCGCCGGCGCTGATCACCGCGGTGTAGATCGGCGAGAACTCGTGAGGATGCTGCGACAGGGCGCGTCCGAAGGGCGAGCCGCCGTTGACTTCGGCCCGCAGCGAGGCCAGCAGATTGCGCTGTCGTTCGCTTTCGGCCTCGTCAGTCAGCGCGGTGAGGGCGCGTTCCAGCGGCAGGCCGGAAGAGATCAATCCTGCAAGTTGCCGCGTCCAGATGGCCAGGGCGGTGGAATTGAAGATGCGCCCGCCTGCCAATGCGCGGCGCCAGCCGCTGGACGATGGTGCATCGGCCCCGCCACTGCCGACGGATGTGACGGTCAGCGGGATGAGCGATTGCGCGCGGAGCAGGCCGCGGGCGCTGCGGGCGGTGTCGGCTTCGAGCACGCCTTTGCGGGCCAGGCCTTGCTGGTCTATGGCTTCGAAGGAATAGGCAGGCATGAGCGGATAGGTGGCGAGAGTTCGCTAGTTCGCATTGTCAGTGTTTGCAGGCGGCATGCGTCGTGCCCGGCGAGACGTCCTCAGTCTCGCGTCACCCGCAACAGTTCTGCCCGCGACGTCACCCCGGCCTGCACCAGTCGCTCCCCGTCCTCGCGCATCGACCTCAAGCCGCCGCGCTCGGCAGCGACGAAGAGCTGGCTCTCGGGCGCGCGGCTGTGGATCAGCGACTGCACCGTTTCGTCGGCGACCAGCAGTTCGAAGATACCGGTGCGGCCCTGGTAGCCGGTTTGGCCGCAAGCTTCGCAGCCGGCGCCGGTGCACACGGTGCAGACCTTTCGCACCAGTCGTTGCGCCAGCACGCCGAGCAACGACGAGCTGAGCAGGAACGGTTCGACGCCCATGTCGGTCAGCCGCGTCACCGCACTCACCGAATCGTTGGTGTGCAAAGTCGCCAGCACCAGGTGTCCTGTCAGCGACGCCTGGATCGCGATCTGCGCAGTCTCGAAATCGCGAATCTCGCCGATCATGATCACGTCGGGGTCCTGCCGGAGGATCGCGCGCAAGGCCTTGGCAAAAGTCAGTTCGATCTTGGCGTTGACCTGCGTTTGCCCGATGCCTGTCAGCTCGTACTCGATGGGGTCTTCGACCGTCATGATGTTGCTGCGGCCGGCGTCGAGTCGGCCGAGTGCGGCGTACAGCGTCGTGGTCTTGCCGGAGCCGGTCGGTCCCGTCACCAGGATGATCCCGTGCGGCTGGCCGATGAGCTGCTCGAAGCGCGCCAGCGTGCCGCCCTGCATGCCGACAGCCTCTAGCGTGAGCTTGCTTTCGGTCTTGTCGAGCAGCCGCAGCACAGCGCGTTCGCCGTGCGCCGAGGGCAGCGTCGACACGCGCACGTCGACTGCACGGGTGCCGATGCGCAGGCTGATGCGGCCATCTTGAGGCAGGCGCTTTTCGGCGATGTCGAGGTCCGCCATGATTTTCAGGCGCGAGATCAGCGCCGCATGCAGCGCGCGATTGGGCTGCACCACTTCGCGCAGCGTGCCATCGATGCGAAAGCGGACCGACGAGGTGCGCTCGTACGGCTCGATGTGGATGTCGCTGGCGCCGTCGCGCGCGGCCTGTGTCAACAGCGCGTTAAGCATGCGAATGATGGGCGCGTCGCCCGCGCTTTCGAGCAAGTCTTCGACCGCCGGGAGCTCCTGCATCATTCTCGACAGGTCGGCGTCGCCCTGCACTTCGCTCACCACTGCGGCGGCGTTCGATTCGCCTTGCGCATAGGCAGCGCTGATGCGTTGCGCCAGCTGGCCGGCCGGCAACGCTTCGAAGGTCTTGACGGCGTACTTGCGCATCACCTCGCCGACCGCACTGCGCGGTGGCGCCTGCGGCATCCACAACGTGTAGGCACCGTCGTCGGCCTCTTCGAGCAGCAGTTGCTGGCCGCGAGCGAACGCGTAGGGCAGGGGGTAGCGCATCAGGAGGCCAATTTATCTCAGGGCAATTCGCGTGTGCTCGTCGGATCCGCGGTCGGCGGCAAGGCACCGCGCAAGGGGCTGGGCGCGACCGGCTTGAAGCTCTCGTTCACCAGCGGTGGAGGTATTAGGCGGGTGCCTTCTATGCGGGTGTTGCCCAGCTTCGACGGTGGCAGTTCGGGAAGCAAAGGCGCCTCGCTTACGCCGCGCAGTGCCAAGTTGCTTTCGGGCTGAACGGCGATTTGCTGCGCCCGGATCGCGTCGTAGCGATCGTAGGCAAAGGCTTCGCTGGCAGCGCCGTCGCGAATCACGACCGGACGCAGAAAGATCATCAGGTTGGTCTTGTTGCGCGAGCGGGTTTCGCTCTTGAAAAGGTTGCCGATGATCGGAATGTCGCCGGCCAGCGGTACCTTTTCGTTCGATCGCGAGTAGTCGTCCTGCAGCAGGCCGCCCAACATGACGATGCTGCCATCTTCGACCAGCACATTCGATTCGATCGAACGCTTGTTGGTGGTCGGGCCATTGATGTCGGTGCGCGTAGCCGGATCGACGTTCGACACTTCCTGGAAGATCGCCAGCTTGACGGTGCCGTTCTCGTTGATCTGCGGCCGCACGCGCAATGTCAGGCCAACGTCCTTGCGCTCGACCGTGGTGAACGGGTTGATGGTCGACGTATTGCCATTAGTACTAGCGTACTGGCCGGTCACGAAGGGCACGTTTTGGCCGATCACGATCTTGGCTTCCTCGTTGTCGAGTGTCAGCAGGTTGGGCGTGGACAGCGTGTTGCCTTCGCCGTTGCTTTCAAGAAAGCGCGCCAGAAAGCCGAGCACGTACTTTCCATTGATCTTGTGGCCGATGCCGAAGTTGATGCCGGTAGAAGGCCGCGTTGCCGCGTTCTTGGTGGCGATGCCTACGGCCAGGTCGATGATGTTCTGACCGCCCAGGCTCGAGTTGGTGCCGAGCACCCCGACGTTTTCTCCGCTGCCGCCCAGCGCGCTCTGCCATTGCACGCCAAACTCCGCCGCCTTGGTGGCGCTCACTTCGATGATCAGGCTTTCGATCATGACCTGTGCACGGCGACTGTCGAGCTTGTCGACGACCGCACGAATCTGTCGGTATTGCGGCTCGGCCGCTGTGATGATCAGCGAATTGGTCGACGGATCGGCCTGGATCTGGCCGCCGGTCGACGGCTGGTTGGTGTTGTTGAGCGGTGTGTTGGCGGCCGACGTGCCGGCCTGGGTAGGTTGCACCTGCGACACCGGTTGAATACCCGTCGCGTTGGGAAACGACGCACCCGCAGCACTGCCACCGCGCGCTTCGGTCGACAGCGCAGCCCGTAGCGTGGCGGCTAACTTCACCGCGTCTGAGTTCTTGAGGTAGATGACGTAGATGTTGCCAGCTGCACCGTTGCCGCTGTCGATGGGCGCGCGGTCGAGCTTGTCGACCAGCGTGCGAACGAGCTGCGCGCGCGCCGGATTCGCGGCCCGCACGATGATGGCATTGCTGCGCGGTTCGGCCAGCAGCGTGGTGCGAAACGACGCGTCGACCGTGCCGGGCGCCGTGCCTTGCGAGCCGGTGCCTTCGAGCAGTCGCGTGACCAGGGGCACCAGGTCGGTGGCGACCGAATGCTTGAGCGGAATGATGTCGACATCTCCGGCGTTCGGCACGTCGAGTGCGGCCACGATGCGCGCCAGGCGGCGCATGTTCTCGGCATAGTCGGTGATGACCAGCGAGTTGTTGCCGGGGTTCACATTGATCGTGTTGTTGGGCGCGATGAGCGGGCGCAGCACCGGCAGCAGGTTGGCCGCCGACTCGTAGTTGAGCTTGAAGACCTGCGTGACGATCTGGTTGCCAGAGAGCGTCGAGGTGGCGCTGGTCGACGTTGTCACCGCGCTGCTTTGCAGTTTGGCGTCGGCTTCGGGAACGATCTTGTAGAGGCCGTCGGCCTGCACGATCGCAAAGCCCTGCAGCCGCAATGCGGCAGCGAACTGGTTGAAGGCGGCGGCCGGCGAGATCGGCCGATCGGTTTGCAGATTGATGGTGCCCTTGACGCGCGGGTCGACCACCACGTCGCGGCCGGTGACGACGGCCAGCGTGCGCGCTACGGACTCGATTTCGGCGTTGTTGAAGTTGAGCGTGATCGGCTCGCCGCGGCGCGGGCCCGCAACGTCTTGCGCGAACGCTGATGGAATGCAAGCCGCCATCAAAATCTGCGCCGCGAGTGCGACCAGACCGATGCGAACGCCATGCGAAGACAAGTGCTTCATGGTCAACCTAAAGTAATGAGCGAACGAGCGCCGGTGCGCCGTCCGATGATGTTCAAAAGATTCGAAAGCGCGTCTTCGCGGCCGGCGGCGGCACTGGCCTCGCCGTCGAAGCGAAACGCCTTGCCGTTCCAGCGGCCGCTGCCGCTCAATTGCAGACTGCCTTCGCGCGTGGTGAGCAGCAACGTCGGTGCCGGACCGCCGTCGAGCAGCAACTGGTAGCTGCCCATCGGCCGCAGTGTCGAGAGGCTGGATGAAATGTCGGTGGCTGCCAGCGTGGCGCGGCCAGCCATCGCGAGTCGAGGGCCGTCCCAGCGCATCGACCAGGCGCGGGTCGACAGGTCGAGCACGCCTTCGGGCTTGAGCGTGTTCCAGGGCGCGCCGAAGCCGCTCAGAAGCGCCGCGGGCCAGCGCGACTGGCCGTCTTGCCAGTCGACCTGCACGCCGTTGGCATGCGGCGCGGCAATGAAGCGCAACGACTGCGCGGCGCAACAAGGAATGTCGAGCGCACCGGCGATGGCGTTCCAACGCGGCCGCAGCGTCCACGCCAGCGTGCCTGGCAGCGAGATCGACTCCGCCCCGCCGCCACCGCTGGAAAACACCACGCCGGCCGTGCCGTTCCACACCGTGCCGCGTGGGTTGACCAGCTCGAGGTGCCCGTTGCTCCACTGCGCGAGGCTGGCGGCCAGCCAGCGGGCCGGTGCGAACAGCGCGAGAGCCATCGCAATGCCCAGCACCGAACCCAGAAGCGCCCAGCGCCAGCCGATGACGGCGGTCTCTGGCGCAAGGGTGGAGCGGGGGCGGGTGGCCATGGTGTTGGACGATGCGATCAAAGACGCAATCAGCGTGCCGGAAGGCTCATGACCAGGGTGCCGTCCCAGCGGACTCTGGCTGCTTCTGCAGCCGCGGCTGCAGAAGCAGCAGCGTTGGACGACCCGGTCTGGCCGAAAGCGCCCGGCGTGGCGCCACCGCCGCCGGGTGCGCGTGTCAGATGTGCTTCTCGCGGCACGGCACGTGCGTTGCTGCGAGCCTGGCCAAACCATTGCGCCAGACCTTCGGCGGGCGCAGCGCGCACCTGCACGGTAACGCCTTCGTTGGAACCGCCAGTCTGCAGTTGTGCGTTAGCACCGAGGCTTTGGCGGACCGAAGTTTCGAGCGCACGCAACGCGTCGTCCCGGTTGGAACGGGGCTGCGACTGGAGCGCTCGCGCTTGCGTTTGCAAGGTCGTCATTTGCTGCAGTTGAGCGTCGAGCTGTGCGTGTTCCGCGGGCGCAGAGGCTAGCGTTCGCAGTGCCGGCGCCAGCGCCACCCACCAAAGCAGCGCCAGCGCAACGACCGTCGCCGCGATGATCACCAGCCGTTGCTCGCGCGGCGGAAGGTCTGGCCACCAGGCTTGCCAGCGTTCGTTGAGGGAATCGAACCACGTCATCGGGTCGCCTCCGCTTGCACCAGCAGCAAGTCGCCTTCGAGCCGGGCGCTGTAGCCTCGTGCCGAGAGCGTGGTGGCCAGGCTGTTTTCGTCGCTCGGCTGCAAGCCCAGGCCGCGCAGCCGGAGTTGTCCGGCGCTGTAGTCGATCGCCGTGGGCACGCGACCCGGCGGCAGGCTGGCTGCCAGTGCTCCCAGCATCGGTTCGAGGTCGGCGCCGGCCACACCGCCGGTTGCCTGCTGCAGTGCGGAGACTTCGCGCGCCATTTGCAGCGGCGCATCGACCACCAGTTGCACCGAGGGAAAGGTTTGAGTCAGCACCGTGCGTACCGCGCTGCGCTTGGCATCCAGTGCGCTGCGTTCTTTCCAGGCCCAGGCGTTGAGGCCGAAGAGCTGCGCCATCACAAGCACGACGGCGCCCCAGCGGGCGGCTCGCCAGCGCGGTGCACGCAGAAGCGCCTGCGTGATCGATGCCAGTTTTTTGCTGGCGCGCGCGCGGCCGGTCGAGGCGAGGTCGAACTGCGCCAAGTCCCACGGCGAGTTGCTGGCCTGCATCCAGCGCTCGGCGGGCTTGACGATCGGCACGCGGCGATTGAAAAGGCCATCGGCCAACTCCGCGACGCCGGGTTCGGCCAGCAACGCGGCGCCCTCCGGCAAGGGCCCGATCAACGCGAGGCTGGCGCTGTCGAGCGGCAGCACCGACACCCCCGCCGTATCGCAGACGGTGAGTTGCGCCGCGCCGGGTTCGCCGGTCGCAACCAGCATGGCTGCTGCGCCGACCGGCTGCGGGGTGAATTCAGGAATGATGCGGGCGATGCGCCGGTTGGCGGCTTCGAGCGCCTGCACCCAGCTGCGCAGCCAGATGCGGTTGCAGGCGGCGACCCATACCGAGCCGCCCGCGCGCGCGCCGGGCTCCAGCGCGAAGTGGAGAAGCTCGGGCTCGTCGAGCAGCCGGTCTTCGAGCAGGCCGTTGAGCACCGAGCGCAGCCGCACTGCGCCGCTCAGGCTGCCCGGTGGCAGGGTGAGCTGGTGCCACGACAACATCGAGGCCGGCACGCACAGCGTCACTTCATCGCTGGACGGCAGCAGCGCGGGGAGTGCGCTGCCCTGCGCACGCAGCCGCCGCCCGTCGTTCGACCACGCCGCCCACGCCAGTTCAGCGCTGGCCGCGGCGGGTGATAGGGGAGCAACAACCAGTAACTGAGGCATGAATCGGCGTTTGAATCAGGGCGTCTATTGTAGGAGTTGACTGATGGATATCGCTACGAATTTGATAGCGCCGCGGGCAACCATGACGGGCGGTCCAGCTTTTTTTAACTGAGAAAGGTGACAGTGGCCGCAGTGTTCATGGTTTGCCGGCCACAGCCGTGGCGCCGGCGCCACGTTCGCGCCATACCAGCTTCACTTCGACGCCGTCTCGCTGGAGCAAGGAATGCTCTTCGACATAGGTGCGGTCGATTCGCAGACGGCCTTCGACTTCGAAAAACCGGGTGCCGACGCTGTGCTGGATGTCGTTGAATTCCGAGGAGCCCTGCTGCACCAGGGCAGCCGCGTCGCTCACGCTTTTGAATGGGTTCCGCGTACGCTGCGCGACCAGCCGCTTGGCGCCGGCCAAGTCGAGTGTGGGCACGCTGGCGAACAGCGCCTCGGCGGTGGCGGTATTGAGGTTGAGCGGCGTACCGACCGGCAGGATCGTCACATAGGGCGAAATCGCAGTCACGGTCGATGGCGACAGGCCAAGCCATACGAGCTGGCCTGTGCGTTGCGGTAACAGCGGGCCGTTGGGATCGCTGGTGCCGGTTGCACCTGTGGTGCTCGCGGTGCCACCGCTTGCTGCGGTCGTTCCGGCGCTCCCCGAACTGCCTGCGACGTTGGCCGTCGCAATGGCTGCCGTCGCGGCCGCCGCGCCTTGCGTCGTATTGGCACTGGCAGCCGTCGCTGAGACCGTGGCGGGCGCCGCACGCTGCAGGTTGGCAGCGAGCACGCCCACCTCCTGCGCCGGCAGTCCGAGCAGTTCGAACAGCTTAGAAAATGTCGCCACCGACGCCGGGACCGGCTTGCCGCCCGACACCAGGTTCATCACGTTGAGCTTCGATTGCGCATCGATGATTCGGCCCGACAAAAAGGCGTCGGGCAGCCCTTCGAGCGCATCGCTTGCAATGTTCTTGTCGTCTGCCAGAAAGCTCGAAAGCCGCGCTTCCTCCAGCGGCACCGCCCACGGTTCGGCGAGCGAGTCGGGGCCACCGGCACGCGCGTCTTCTCGCAGGATGAGGCGCGACCAGTCGAGCGCGCCGATCAGTACCCACGCCGCCTGCACCCGGCTGCGTTCGGCGGCTTCGACTTCGGTGGCGCGCCATTGCTGCCAAAGTGCGGCGGCAGCGAAAGTTGCGACCAGCGTCACGGTGAGCATCGCCGCCAGCAGCGCGGCCCCGCGTTGGCGAACCAGCGAGAACGACGCGTGGCGCAAGGCCAAAGTCGAACGGGTTCTCATGACTTGGGCACGTTCGCGGTCGGACGAACCCAGTCGCGCACCAGCTGGCCCGCCAGTGCCGGGCCGGGCGGCAAGTCGAGCACCAGCCGGACGCCGTCGGGCACCGGGTTCTCGGTGCCCAGCGCTTCGCTGGTCACGGCCGCGGTCCACAGGTTGTCGCGAAAGTAAGCGATCTGCCAGTTCTGCAATGGCATCAGCGCCACATCGGCACCACGGGCATCGCTGCCGCCGCCTTGCGCCCAACTGGCCGCGCGATCCCACGCCAACTGCCACTCCGTGCGCGTCACGAAGGGGGCGGATTGCCAACGGCGCCAGCGCTGGACGCCATCGGTGTCGCTGCGCACCGTCCATGCGACCACGTACACCACGGGCTGTGCCTGATCGGGGCCGCGCCGCGTCAGCCGCAGGGTGCGGCCGTCCCAGTCGATCGGATGCGTTTGCGACAGCGCGATCGTTGCATCGAGATCGGCGCTCCATTGCGACAGCGTGGTCTGCAGTGTGAGCACGGCGTCACCGCGCGCGCGGTTTTGTTCGTGCGCGCGGCTCATGCCGTCGAGGCCGCGCCAGCTCATGATTGCGAGCAACGCCATCACCGCGATGGCGACCATCAGCTCGATGAGCGTGAAGCCTGCGGCGGAAGGTTTGCGCATCAGTACCTCCCGACCACGGTGGACACCCGAAGCACCGTGGCCTCGGTCGCGTCGCGCACCTGCACGTCGACGCGCCTGAAGTTGGGGTTGAGCGTTTGCGTGGTCGAAACCGTCATGCCGAAGCTGGTGTTGGCCTGGGTGCACACGGAGCCGGCCTCCCCGACGGGCGGCATCACGCGGGCGAGCCGTGCCTTGACGAGTTCGTTCTCTACGCAAAGCTGAGCCAGCAACACGTCGGATTGCCGTTGCGCATTGCGAGTCAAGGCCATGGTGGCTTGCGTGCCCGCAGCCAGTGCGATGGCGACGATGGCGAGTGCGACCAGCACTTCGATCAGGGTAAAGCCGCGAGAGCTTCCGTTCGATCGACATGACCTCATGGCGCGCTCACCGAGAAAGGGCGTAGCCCGTCGGTCGCGATGCGCAGCGTGCGCGCCGGTGGACCATCGGCCGTCAACAAAAGCTGTTGCGCCGCAATGATCGGATCAGGCCCCAGCAGCAATGCGACCGCGGCGGTGCCGTCGGTCGCGACCGGTTGCGCGTGCATGCCGGTGCTCATCCAGCTGGTCGGCAAGGCGCCCGGCGGCAACCCGTCGAACACGAATGCTTCCGGGCCATTGGGTGTCGGCCGGAAGCGCACTGCGGTGCCACTGGAACGTGACTGCGCGCGCGCCGATTCGAGCAAGGCCGCAAGCCGCTCGGCTTCGCGGTCGAGCGTGGCCTGGCCCGAATCGCGAAGCGCCAGACCGACACCGGCGGTCGCCAGCGCGATGATCGCGATGACGACGATGAGTTCGAGCAAGGTGAAGCCGGTCGCGCGCAGACCGGATCGCTGGCAGCCGATTTGGCCGCCAGCGCCGCCGGAGCCGCTGTGCAGGTTGCGGCTGTAGCGGCCGCAGCGGCTATTGCCAACTGCCGATGTCGGCATTCTTGCCTTCGCCACCGGGCTGGCCATCGGCGCCGAGCGAGAGCACATCGATTTCGCCCTTGATGCCCGGATTCATGTACTGGTAGGAGCGGCCCCATGGGTCGTTGGGCAGCTTCTCGACATACGGCTTCCAGTTGGGCGCGGCAGGCCCCGCCGTGGGCCTCACCAGCAGCGCCTGCAGCCCTTGTTCGGCCGTCGGGTAGCGCTGGTTGTCCAGGCGATACAGCTTGAGCGCCTGCATCAGGTTATTGACATCGGTCTTGGCCGCCGTGACGCGCGCATCGTCGGCCCGTTCGATCACGTTCGGCACGATCAGCGCCGCCAGCACGCCGATGATGACCAGCACCACCATCAACTCGATCAGCGTGAATGCACGCTGCAAGAACTGCTGCCGACGGCGCTGCAGATGTCGCACGAAGGAACGGGGTGAGCGGGTCAAAAAGGTCATGAGCAATGATAATGCGGCCCCATGGCACTTCCCTACGCTCCCGCCCGTTGGCCCTCCGCGACCGCTACTGTGGTGTTGTGGGGCGCCGCTGCCGCAAGCATCGTTTTCTGGGGCCTGCGACTCACGGCGCCGGCCGATGCAGCGCCGCCGCCAGCGGTCGGTGGGCCGGCCATTGTCGCGGTCGATTCGACGACCTTGTCGCGCTTTTTCGGCGGCGTGTCGACCGACCCGGTGGTTACCGCAACACCCGATGCGGCCAGCCGTTTCGCTCTGCTCGGTGTCGTGGCCGACACCGATGGTCAGGGCGTGGCGCTGATTGCGGTCGATGGCAAGCCGCCTCGGCCGTTCCGCGTCGGTGGCAGCGTGGGTGGCCGCTCAGCCGGGGGTTATGTGCTGCAGTCAGTCGGCCCGCGCGCGGCAACGTTAGGCGCAGCCGGTACCGCTGCGCCGGCCTTCACGCTGCAGATGCCGACGCGCCCGCTCGCCGTGCTGTTGCCGCCGCAAGTGCTCTCGTTGCCAGACGCGAACTGAGCGCGTCCGCGTCCGCTTTCAAGCCTTCAGGAACAACCGATAGACCGGGTTGGTGGTTTCGTCGACATACGGATAGCCGAGCGTCTCGAGAAATTCGTTGAAGGCGCCGTGGTCTGCCGCTGGCACCTGCAGCCCGACCAGGATGCGCCCGTAGTCGGCGCCCTGGTTGCGGTAGTGAAACAGGCTGATGTTCCAGTTCGGCCGCATCAGGCTCAAGAACTTCAACAGAGCGCCCGGCCGCTCCGGGAACACGAAGCGCAGCAGTCGTTCTTCATGCGCGAGCCCTGTCCGGCCGCCGACCATGTGGCGAATGTGCTCCTTGGCCAACTCGTCGTGCGTGAGATCGATCGTGCCGAACCCGTGCGCGACGAAGGTGTCGGCAATCGTCTTCGATTCGCCACGCGTCGAGGTCGTGAGGCCGACGAACACATGCGCCTCGCTGGCGTCGCTGATGCGGTAGTTGAACTCGGTGACGTTGCGTGATGCTCCCGGCACCTCGCCCACCAGTTCGCAGAAACGGCGAAAGCTGCCGCGCTCTTCAGGAATGGTGACGGCAAAAAGTGCTTCGCGTTCTTCGCCGACTTCGGCCCGTTCCGCGACGAAGCGCAACCGGTCGAAGTTCATGTTGGCGCCACACAGGATCACCGCGTAGGTTTCGCCGCGCGTGCCGTGCATCTCCACATATTGTTTGACGGCAGCCACGGCCAATGCGCCAGCTGGCTCGACGATGCTGCGCGTGTCGATGAACACATCCTTGATGCCGGCGCACACGGCGTCGGTGTCGACTGTCATGAACTCGTCGACCAAGTCAGCAGCGATGCGAAAAGTCTCTTCACCGACCAGCTTGACGGCCGTGCCATCGGAGAACAACCCCACGTCGACAAGCGTCACGCGTCGTTTGGCTGCGACCGATTGCATCATCGCGTCGGAGTCGCTCATTTGCACGCCGATGACCTTGATCTCGGGCCGAACGGCCTTGATGTAGTTGGCCACGCCGGAGATCAAGCCGCCGCCGCCGATGGCGACGAACACCGCATCGAGTCGACCCTGATGTTGGCGCAGGATTTCCATGGCGATGGTGCCCTGGCCGGCAATGACATCGGGGTCATCGAACGGATGGACGAAAGTCAGGCCCTGTGACGTTTGCAGTTCGAGCGCATGCGCATAGGCGTCAGAGTAGCTGTCGCCGTACAGATGCACTTCACCGCCCAGCGCGCGCACTGCGTTCACCTTGAGTTCGGGCGTGGTAACCGGCATCACCACCACCGCGCGTGCGCCGAGTTTTTGCGCCCCCAGCGCCACGCCTTGCGCATGGTTGCCGGCCGAAGCGCAGATCACGCCGCTTGCCAATTGCTCGGCGCTCAAGTGCGCCATCTTGTTGTACGCGCCGCGCAGCTTGAAGCTGAACACGGGTTGCTGGTCCTCGCGCTTGAGCAAAACCGTGTTGCCGAGACGAGCGCTCAACGCCCTGGCCGGTTCCAGCGCGGATTCGACCGCCACGTCGTAGACGCGTGCCGTCAGGATCTTCTTCAGGTAGTCGGCGGGAGTGAGCGAGGTGGGCATGGGGCCGCGATCATAGTGCGCCCAAGAAAAAAGCCCCGGGTCTTGCGACTCGGGGCTAAATCCACCAATTGGAAGGGTGGAGGAGACAACCGGTGCGTCCTTGCGGAAGCGATGAAATAAAGTATATCGACAGTTTGTTGCATTGCAACAAGCGACCGACGCTTTTCGCATACACAAACCAACTTGCAGTGTGATTTTTTTGCCTGCGACCCCGACCTTATGGAGCTACGACGATGGAATGCACAGTGAGCTGGACTGGAAATGCCGGCGCGCAATCGGCAATGGGCTTTGTCGCAGAAACCGGCAGCGGCCACGTTTTGACAATGGACGGCGCAGTGGACGAGACGAAACCTGAAAACGGTGGGCGCAATCAGGCGCCGCGTCCGATGGAAACGCTTCTGGCTGGCACCGGTGGTTGTACTGCGTATGACGTGGTACTGATCTTGAAGCGTGGGCGCCACAAGGTCGAGCGTTGCAGCGTCAAGCTGACCAGCACGCGGGCTGAGAAGGATCCCAAAGTGTTCACAACGATTCATATGCACTTCACCGTCGCCGGCAAAGGCATCCCAGCCTCTGCGGTCGAGCGTGCCATCGCGCTAAGCCACGACACTTATTGCTCTGCGACCATCATGCTTGGCAAGACGGCTGAGATCACGACCAGTTTCGACCTGATCGAGACCTGATCGGCCCAGACCTTCTCATATGCGATGCGCGACTGTCGTCATCACCCGTGATACGAGCTTCATCATTCCCTTGGCAGGCGCGGGCAGTTCCTTGGCGCCGGCGCTCCATGCCTCTGCTGCGTGGCGCGCTTCGTCCATCTTCATTTGCACGATCACTGCGCGCGATTCGCGATCAGCTGCCGGTAGACGGTCCAGGTGGCCGTTGAGATGGGCCTCGACCTGCTTTTCCGTCTCTGCAACGAAGCCCAGACTCCAGCGATCGCCAAGGCGGCCCGCCAACAGGCCCAGCCCGAAAGCGCCCGCATACCAGAGCGGATTGAGCAGCGACGGCCGCGCGCCCAATGCTTCCAGCCGTTCGTGCGTCCAGGCCAGGTGGTCGGTTTCCTCGCGAGCGGCGTGCAGGAAGTGATCGCGCAGGCTTTTGTCCTTGGTGACGGCGGCCTGTGCCGTATAAAGCGCCTGAGCGCAGACCTCGCCGACATGGTTCACTCGCATCAGCGCGCCGGCTTCGCGCCGCTCGATGTCGGTTAGTGCGACTGGAGCAGCATCTCTCGCTGCCGCCGACGGGATGGGTCGCGTCGCGTACGGCGTGGCAAAAAGGGTCCGAAGTGCTGCGTCAGCTGCAATTAAAAGAGGGTCAAGGGTCGAACTCATCACCTTATTTGAACCGAAGAGCAATCACCTCGCCGTTGTGCACTTTCTATTTCACATCACGGCATCGAGGAGGCTTTCAGTCCTTTGTTGCACCCGTGCAACGAAACGCGCGGGCCAGCTGACTTTTCGGGCGAATTGTTTTGCCCTGTCGCGGCTGCTCTGGTGCAATAGCAACAACTTCCCAAAAGGAGGTTGGCCCGGGGTCCGGTGGGAGCACAAAAGTGCACAAGCACAGTGAACCCTCCGCACCGGAGCCCTATGTTTAACCTTGGAGAAACTTGCAATGAAAAAATCTCTAGTTGCTTTGGCTGCCCTGGCTGTTGCCGGTATTGCCTCGGCTCAGTCGTCCGTCACGCTGTTCGGTGTGGTCGACGCTTCGGTCAGCCATTACTCGTCCAAAGCCGAGTTGGCCAACCCGTTCGCAGTGGCGCCTTTCGTCACTCCTACCGGCATCAAGCAAAGCCAGACCGTTCTGGGCAACTCCGGCTACAACTCCAGCCGGATCGGCTTCCGTGGTACGGAAGACCTCGGCGGCGGCTTGGCTGCCAGCTTCTGGCTCGAATCGAGCATGTCCAATGACGACGGTGCCAAGGCTCTGAGCAACTTCAACCGTCGTTCGACGGTGAGCTTGTCCGGTGGTTTCGGTGAAGTTCGCCTGGGTCGTGACTACACCGCCACGTTCTGGAATGACACCGTTTTTGATCCGTTCGGCACCAACGGCGTCGGTACTAGCGCAATCTTCGGCTCGAACCTCCGTTTGGCTGTGTTGCGTGGCCCAGGTGCTGCTTCAGGTGGCTCCGTCGGCGATACGTACGTTCGTACCAGCAACTCTATCGGCTACTTCCTGCCGCCAAACCTGGGTGGTTTCTACGGCCAAGTGCAGTACGCACTGCCGGAAACCGTCAAGAACAGCGGTCTCGATCAGTCGCAAAAGGGTCGCTATGTCGGCGGTCGTTTCGGCTACGCCAATGGACCTCTGGACGTGGCAGTTGCCTACGGCCAAAGCACGGCTGCCGACACCCCTTCGGTCGTGACTGGCCTCGTGGTCGGTAACAGCCAACAGCGCAAGATCGACACCCTTAACCTTGGCGCTTCGTATGACTTCGGTCCTGCAAAGTTGTTCGCTGAACTGTCGCAAGCTAAGGACAAGAACAAGCTGGGCACCTCCGCTGCGCTCGCAGGTCTTCCTTACTTCGTGACCACGAGCCAGACCGACAAGTACAACGGTGCCTTGGTGGGTGTGACTGTTCCTGTCGGTGCAGGCCTGATTCGCGCTTCGTACTCGCGTGTCAAGTTCAGCAACGGCGCAACGCCTGTCGTCAACGTTCAAAACTTCTTCAGCACGTCGAACTTCGACTCTACGGCTAACCAGCTGGCGCTTGGCTACGTGCACAACCTTTCGAAGCGCACCGCACTGTACGCTACGATCGCAAAGCTGAAGATCACAGACGGCCAAAACAGCCAAGTCCTCGGCGGCCAGTCCATTACTCAAAGCAATGGCACGAACCCAACCGGTGGCGTGGGCAATTCGCCTGCTGGCTACACCCAGCGCAGCTCGTTGGGCTACGACTTCGGCGTTCGCCACTCGTTCTAATTTGACACTGGCCTTGCCAGTTCAAGTTTGAAAACGATAAAAGCCACTCGACGCAAGTCGAGTGGCTTTTTTTGTGTCTCTAGCCATAGGCCGGCACAGCCCTTGCACGTCATTCCGCAAGGCGCTTTGCCTTTCTCTCCTTCACCCTCGTTGATGCCTTACTGATGCTCGTTTTTGTTCTGCGCCGTTTGTTCCAGGCTGTCATCGTCATGGTGGTCGTGGCTTTCGTGGCCTTCCTGCTGTTCCAGTACGTGGGTGACCCGGTCGTGTTCTTGCTCGGGCAAGACGCCAAGCCCGAGCAGATCCAGCAATTGCGCATCGACCTGGGTTTCGACAAACCCTTCGCGGTGCAGTTCTGGCACTTCCTGATCAACGCGGCGCAAGGTGAATTCGGCCTCAGCCTGCGGCAGGGCGCTAAGGTGTCGCGGCTGATCGCTGAGCGCTTGCCCGCCACGCTGGAACTTTCACTGGTCGCTGCGGTGATGGCACTCGCCATTGGTCTGCCGATGGGCGTCTATGCGGCACTGCGTCGCGGCTCGTGGGGTAGCCAGACGCTGATGGCGCTGTCGCTCTTGGGCGTCTCGTTGCCGACCTTCCTGATCGGTATTTTGTTGATCCTCGTTTTCTCGGTCTGGCTCGGCTGGTTGCCGAGCTTCGGCCGCGGTGAGGTCACGCAGCTCGGCTGGTGGTCGACCGGTCTTTTCTCGCGTGATGGCTGGAGTCATCTGATATTGCCGGCGATCACGCTGGCGGTGTTCCAGCTCACGCTCATCATGCGGCTGGTGCGTGCCGAGATGCTCGAGGTGCTGCGCACCGACTACATCAAGTTCGCGCGGGCACGAGGCCTGTCCGACCGCGCGATTCACTTCGGTCATGCGCTGCGCAACACTATGGTGCCTGTCATCACCATCACGGGTCTGCAACTGGGCTCGCTGATTGCCTTCGCGATCATCACCGAGACGGTATTCCAGTGGCCCGGCATGGGCTTGCTGTTCATCCAGGCCGTGACCTATGCCGACATTCCGGTGATGGCGGCGTACCTTTGCCTCATCGCACTCATCTTCGTCACGATCAACCTGATCGTCGACCTCATGTACTTCGCAGTCGATCCGAGGCTGCGCATCTCGACTCTTGGGGGACATTGATGTCACGCCTGCAAGTTTCCGGGCGTGCCTTCGCCCACATCGCGAACTTCTATCCGGAGATCGCCGCCTTCCGACGCGACCTCCACGTGCATCCGGAACTCGGCTTCGAAGAGGTATACACCGGCGCCCGCGTCCATGAGGCGCTCAAGGCTTGTGGTGTCGACGAGGTGCACACCGGCATCGGCAAGACCGGACTGGTCGCAGTAATCCGCGGTCGCTCGACTGCCAGCAAACGCATGATCGGTCTGCGTGCCGACATGGACGCGCTGCCCATGAAGGAAGACAACGATTTCACCTGGCGTTCGGCCAAGTCGGGCCTGATGCATGGTTGCGGCCACGATGGCCACACCGCAATGCTCGTCGGTGCCGCCCGCTACCTTGCCGAGACGCGCAACTTCGACGGCACCGCCGTACTCATCTTTCAACCCGGCGAAGAAGGCTACGCCGGTGCGCGCGTGATGATCGAGGACGGTTTGTTCGACCGCTTCCCGGTGCAGTCGGTCTATGCCATGCACAACTGGCCGGCCATGCCTGTCGGCACCATCGGCATCAACAGCGGCGCGATGATGGCGGCCGCCGACCGCATCACCATCGAGGTGACAGGCAAGGGTGGTCATGGTGCGCATGCCTACCTCACGGTCGATCCGGTACTGGTATCGGCCCACATCATCACGGCGGTGCAGAGCATCGTCTCGCGCAACGTAAGGCCGATCGACTCTGCGGTCATCAGCATTTGCGCGATGCAGGCAGGCGACATGGGTGCGATGAGCGTGGTGCCTGGCAAGGCTGTGATGGTGGGCACCGTGCGCACCTTCAGCGCGCAGGTTCAGGCCATGATCGAGCAACGGCTTGGCGAGCTGTGTCGTGCGGTGGCAGCAGGCTTTGGCGCCACGGCGACCGTCACCTTCGAGCGCATTTACCCCGCCACCGTCAACACGGTGGCAGAAGCCTTGTTTGCCGGCGACGTGGCGCAGGGCCTCGTCGGCGCGCGCAATGTCGAGCGCCACATGGAGCCCAGCATGGGCGCCGAAGACTTCTCTTTCATGTTGCAGAAAAAGCCCGGTGCGTATCTGCGCATCGGCCAGGACGCCAAGGGTGGCGCATTTCTGCACAACAGCCGCTACGACTTCAACGACGAGATATTGCCGCTCGGCGCCGCGCTTCATGCCGGCTTGGTCGAGCAGGGCATGCCCCTTGCAGAGGTGTCCCATACCAAGGCACCTATCAAGGAAAGCGTGAACTCCGATGTGCACCAAAAAGCTGCATCATCGTCAGCTCACTGACTTGACCTCGTTCATCTCTTTCATCCGTTTCCCAAACCCGAGGAGTTTTCCCCCCATGAGTTTCAAGCGAAATATGCTCGCAGCGGCAGCGCTGTTCACGCTGACCGCCACCAGTTTGCTGGCCAACGCGCAGACCATTCGCATCGCGAACCAGGGCGATGCACTGTCGCTCGATCCGCACTCGCTGAACGAGTCGCTGCAGCTAAGTACCGATGCCAATGTGTACGACACCCTGGTCGGCCGCAACAAAGATCTGACGGTGGCGCCGCTGCTCGCGACGAGCTGGAAGCAGACGTCGCCCACGGTCTGGCGCTTCGAACTGCGCAAGGGCGTCAAATTTCATGACGGCACACCGTTCACGGCCGACGACGTGCTGTTCAGCTTCGCGCGGGCGTCCGGCGAGGGCTCGGACATGAAGTCGAACACCACCGACATCAAGGAAGTGCGCAAGGATGGCGACTTTGCCGTCGAGATTGAAACCAAGGGCCCGTTCCCGATCCTCCCGGACGTCATCACCCAACTCATGATCATGAGCAAGAAGTGGTGCGAGGACAACAAGGCGACAACGCCTGTGGACCGCCGCAAGGGCATCGAGAACACCGCCTCGTTCAAGGCCAACGGCACCGGCCCGTACCGCGTGCGCGAACGCCAGCCGAACGTGCGCACGGTGTTCACCCGGAATCCGACCTACTGGGGAAAGATCGAAGGCAATGTGCAGGAGGTCATCTTCACGCCCATCTCGAATCCCGCCACACGGGTCGCCGCGTTGATTTCGGGTGAAATCGACGTGATGGAGCCGGTGCCAGTACAGGACGTGGCGCGCATCAACGCCAGCCCCAACGCCCGCGTCATTGCCGGCCCCGAGCTGCGCACGATTTTTCTCGGCATGGACCAGAAGCGCGACGAGTTGCTCTACTCGAGCGTCAAGGGCAAGAACCCGTTCAAGGACAAGCGCGTTCGCCAGGCTTTCTATCAAGCCATCGACATCAACGGCATCCAGCGCACGGTGATGCGCGGCGCTTCGCGCCCCACCGCGTTGATGGTCGGTCCCGGCATCAACGGCTGGACCGCCGAGCAAGACAAGCGCTTGCCTTACGACATCGAAGCCGCCAAGAAGCTGTTGGCGGACGCCGGCTATCCCAACGGCTTCGAAGTGACGATGAACTGTCCGAACGACCGCTATGTGAATGACGGACAGATCTGCCAGAGCGTGGCCGCCAACCTGGCGCGCATCGGCGTCAAGGTCAACCTCGCGACCGAAACCAAGGGAACCTACTTCCCGAAGATCCTGCGCCGCGACACCAGCTTCTATTTGCTGGGCTGGACCCCGACCACGTACGACTCGCACAACGCGCTGACCGCGCTGATGGCTTGCCCGGACGACAAGACCGGCGCGGGCCAGTTCAACCTGGGTGCGTACTGCAACGCGAAGGTCGACGAGCTGACCAAGAAGATCCAGTCGGAGACCGACAAGCCAAAGCGCGACGCCATGATCAAGGAAGCCTTTGCGCTACATACCGACGACGTCGGCCATCTGCCGCTGCACCAGCAAGCGCTGGCGTGGGGTGTCAGCAAGAAGGTCGAACTCACGCAGATGGCCGACAACTACATGCCCTTCAAGTGGATGAGCATCAAGCCGTAAACGTCGATTTCCGCATCGCTTAGACAGAAGACAAAAGCAGACATAGGTCGCGCCGGCCGCAGTGGCGGGCGCGATCTTTGCAGCACCTTGCATCGAATACTTGCATTGAATGTTGCCACTCTCCCCACAATGAAAAAAACCTTCGCACGCTGGTACGACAGCGATGTCGGCTACAGCTTCCGCCATTCGCCCGTTGCCATAGCAGCGGCTTTCGTCGCCTTTGTCTGCATTTTTTGCGCGACCTTCGCAGGCTGGATCGCGCCGCACAATCCCTACGACCTCGCCACGCTTCGCAGCGAAGACGCCTTCTTGCCGCCAGCGTGGGTCGAGGCCGGATCTCGCCGTTTCATTCTTGGCACCGACGACCAGGGCCGCGACATCCTGTCGACGCTCATGTACGGTGCCCGCATCTCGCTGGTGGTCGGCATCGCGTCGGTGTTGCTGTCGATGGTGGTGGGTGTCGCACTCGGGCTGCTCGCGGGCTTCCGCGGTGGCTGGATCGATACCTTTCTCATGCGGCTGTGCGATGTGATGCTCTCGTTCCCGACCATCCTCGTAGCGCTGCTCATCGCCGGGGTCGGCCGAGCACTCTTTCCCAACGCACAGAACACGGTCGCTTTCGGCGTGCTCATCCTTGCGATCTCGCTCACCAAGTGGGTCGACTACGCGCGCACCGTGCGCGGCTCCACCATGGTGGAGCGCAACAAGGAATACGTGCAGGCCGCGCGCGTAACCGGCGTCACGCCCCTGCGCATCATGCGCAAGCACGTGCTGCCCAACGTGATGGGTCCGGTCTTCGTGCTGGCGACCATCCAGGTCGCGACGGCCATCATCACCGAGGCCACGCTATCGTTTCTCGGGGTCGGCGTGCCGCCGACTTCACCGTCGCTCGGCACGCTCATCAGCATCGGCAACCAGTTCCTGTTTTCGGGCGAGTGGTGGCTTTCGGTGTTTCCCGGCGCTGCGCTGGTGCTCATCGTGCTGAGCGTCAACCTGCTGGGCGACTGGCTGCGCGATGCGCTGAATCCGAGGCTGCAATGAGAAGCGACACGGTAAAGCTGCTCGACGTCCAGCATCTGGTCGTCGAATTCCCCGGTCGGCGCGGCACGCTGCGCGCGCTGGACGACATCTCGTTCGACATCGCACCCGGAGAAATCCTCGGCGTGGTCGGTGAATCGGGTGCGGGCAAGTCGCTCACCGGCGCATCCATCATCGGCCTGCTCGAACCGCCGGGCCGTGTTGCCAGCGGCCAGATCATGCTCGAAGGCGAACGCATCGATCATCTCAACCACCAGCAGATGCGGCATATCCGGGGCAAGCGCATCGGCGCGATTTTTCAGGATCCGCTGACTTCGCTCAACCCGCTGTACACGGTCGGCCGACAGATCACGGAGACCATTCGCGCGCACTTGCCCGTGAACGAAAGCGAAGCGCGGCGCCGTGCCATTGCGCTGCTCGAAGACACCGGCATTCCGGCCGCGGCGCAGCGCATCGATCACTATCCGCATCAGTTTTCCGGCGGCATGCGGCAACGCGTCGTCATCGCCTTGGCCCTGGCAGCCGAGCCGACCCTGATCGTCGCCGACGAGCCGACCACTGCACTCGACGTGTCGATCCAGGCACAGATCATCCAGCTCCTGAAGCGCTTGTGCCGCGAGCGCGGTGCGGCGGTGATGCTCATCACGCACGACATGGGCGTGATCGCCGAAACATGCGATCGCGTGGCGGTGATGTACGCCGGCCGCATCGTGGAGATCGGCCCGGTGCACGAAGTGATTCACACGCCGGCGCATCCGTACACCGCAGGGCTGATGGCGTCGATCCCGGACATGGCGATCGAGCGCGAGCGCCTGAACCAGATCGACGGCGCAATGCCGCGGCTCAACGCAATTCCGAAAGGTTGCGCCTATCACCCACGCTGCCCGCGTGCCTTCGATCGTTGCACGCAGGAGCGGCCTGAACTGATTCCCGCTGGTGCCACCAGTGCGGCTTGCTGGCTGCACGACGCGCACGGTCACGATGTGCCCCACGGCAAAGAGGCGAAGGTATGAGCGCAGTGCTGCCTTTCACAACCACACCGGCGATCGCGCCGCCACCGCTCGTGCAGGTCGACGACCTCGCACGCACCTTCGACGTCTCTGCGCCCTGGCTCAATCGCGTGATCGAGCGTCAGCCGCGACTGTTGCTGCACGCCGTCGATGGCGTGAGCTTCACGATTCCGCGCGGACAGACGATGGCGCTGGTCGGCGAATCGGGCTGCGGCAAGAGCACCGTGGCGCGGCTGATGGTCGGCCTCTATGGTCCGAGCCGCGGCAGCGTGCGCTTCGATGGGCAAGACGTGCACGCCACCTTTGCGTCGCCGAAAGGGCGTGCGCTGCGGCAACGCATCCAGATGATTTTTCAGGACCCGTACGCCAGCCTGAACCCGCGATGGACGGTCGAGGCGATCGTCGGCGAGCCGCTGCGCGAACACGGCCTCGTGACCGAAAAAGCAGTGCTGAAAGAACGCGTCGGCGAGTTGCTGCGATCGGTCGGGCTGAACCCGCTCGATGGCGTCAAGTACCCGCATCAATTTTCAGGCGGCCAGCGACAGCGCATCTCGATCGCGCGTGCGCTCGCGACTGCGCCCGAGTTCCTGGTGTGCGACGAGCCGACGTCGGCACTCGACGTGAGCGTTCAGGCGCAGGTGCTCAACATCATGAAAGACCTGCAGCGCGAGCGCGGTCTGACCTATCTCTTCATTTCGCACAACCTCGCGGTGGTGCAGCATGTGAGCGATCAGGTGGGCGTGATGTACCTCGGTCGGCTGGTGGAGGTGTCGCCCAAGCGCACGCTGTTCGCGACGCCGCGCCACCCCTACACGCGCATGCTGCTGGACGCCATTCCGCAGATGCACGCGACCGGGCGCGACCGCACGCCGGTGCAGGGTGAGGTGCCCAATCCGCTTGCGCCGCCCTCAGGCTGTGCCTTCAATCCACGCTGCCCGTTTGCTAACGAACGCTGCCGCGTCGAGCGCCCAAAGCTGTTGGCCATCGACAGCGTGCAGGTCGCCTGCCACGCAGTTGAAGAAGGTCGCCTCTAGCGAGCACATTGCCTTTGCTCTATAAACCGGGACGCCTGCGAACTGAAGAACAACGCAACAACATCACGGAGAACAGAGCATGTGGCTACTGCTTTTGCTGCCCTTCATCGGGCTCTTGTGGATCCCCTTCTACAACGCTGAACTGCCGGCTTTGTTCGGCTTTCCCTTCTTCTATTGGTATCAGCTGGTGTGGGTGCCCATCACCGCGCTGCTAATCTGGATCGTCTACCGACACGATCTGGCCAGGGGAGAAAAGTGATGGACGGCCAGATCAACTGGACGGCCCTCTGGGTCTTCGTTTTCTTCTTCGTGCTGGTTACGGCGATGGGCTTCGCAGCTTCGCGCTGGCAAGCGCCCGACAAGAAAAAAGGCGCGCACCTCGACGAGTGGGGCCTGGGCGGCCGCAACTTCGGAACGTGGATCACCTGGTTCCTCGTGGGCGGAGATTTCTACACCGCCTACACCGTGATCGCGGTGCCGGCGCTGGTCTACGCGGTCGGAGCTTATGGCTTCTTCGCGCTGCCGTACACCATCCTCGTTTATCCAATCGTCTTCGTCGTGATGCCCAAGCTCTGGCATGCGGCGCATCGCGCGGGCCATGTGACCGCTGCCGACGTGGTGTACGGGCGCTACGGCTCACGCTCGCTCGAACTGGCCGTGGCCATCACCGGCGTGGTCGCGACCATGCCTTACATCGCGCTGCAACTGGTCGGCATGGAAGTCGTCATCAAGGCGCTCGGCCTTACGGGCGAGCTGCCACTGGCCGCGGCCTTCGTCATCCTCGCGCTCTATACCTACTCGGCTGGACTGCGCGCCCCAGCGCTCATTGCGTTCGTCAAGGACCTGATGATCTATATCGTCGTGCTGGTCGCGGTGGTGCTGGTGCCGATGAAGCTCGGGGGCTATGCCAGCGTGTTTCACGAAGCAGGCGCGGCGTTCGCGGCCAAGGGTGGTGCCACAGGGCTCATCCTCAAGCCGTCGCAAATGTTGCCGTACGCGAGCCTGGCGCTCGGCTCGGCGCTGGCAGCTTTCATGTACCCGCACACGCTCACCGGCATCTTCGCTGCGAAGAGCGCCGACACGATCCGCAAGAACGCGGTGTTCTTGCCGGCCTACACGGTGCTGCTGGGCCTGATCGCGCTGCTCGGCTACATGGCTTATGCGGCCAAGCTCACCGTTAAGACCAACAACGACGTGGTGCCGGCGCTCTTCAACGCGCTCTTTCCATCGTGGTTCGCCGGCTTCGCTTTTGCGGCCATCGCCATCGGCGCGCTGGTGCCGGCGGCGGTCATGTCGATCGGTGCTGCCAATCTGTTCACGCGCAATTTCTGGAAGCCGTACGTGAACCCCAGCGTATCGCCTGCGGGTGAAGCCAAGGTCGCGAAGATCGTCTCGCTCGTCGTCAAGCTCGGCGCGCTGGTGTTCATCCTGTTCCTGCCGACGCAGTTCGCGCTCGACTTGCAGCTGCTTGGTGGGCTGTGGATCCTGCAGACCTTTCCGGCGGTGGTGTTCGGCCTGTTCTTCAACTGGTTCCGCGCGCCGGCGCTGTTGGCCGGATGGCTGGTCGGGTTAGTGGGTGGCAGCTGGCTGGCGTTCTCGGACGGCATCAAGCCGGTCCATGCCTTCCACTTCGGCGACACGAGCTTCACGCTCTACACCGGCCTGACTGCGCTGATCGTCAACATCATCGTGGCGACGATCGTGCAGATGGTGATCCCAGGCAAGGCACTGCGCGAGGCGCGGGTCTAGAACAGTCGGCGCCGCGGCTCAACAGAGCCGGGCGCTGCGCCAGGTTTCGTTCGGCAGCTTGCCGAAGCGCTCGCGGTACGAAGCCGAAAAGCGACTCAGGTGCGAGAAGCCGCAGCCAAGCGCGACGTCGGTCACGCTGTCTGCGCTGCGCCTCGCGAGCTGTGCGTGCGCCGCATCGAGCCGCAGATTGCGCAAGGCTTCCATCGGCGAAGCCTCGCGGTGCCGACGAAACATCAGGCTCAGCGTGCGCCGGCTCACACCGGCGGCATGGGCGATGTCGTCGAGCGACTGGCTTTCCGCGAGCCGGCTTTGCATGAACTCTTCGGCGCGACGCAGCGGCGGCAAGTCGATTCGCTGTGTCGAGCGCCGTGCACCGTCGTGTTGTCGCCGCGCCGAGTTCGGGTGATGGCACAAGAGATAGCGAATGAGGTTGTCTTCGTAGTGCAGCAACCACTGCGGGTCGTAGGTCCCGCCGCCCATGACAGCCGCGGCTGCGGGCAGCAAGGCGACCAGTCCCGCCACGAGCCGCCGCCACTGCATGCCGATGGCATCGTCGAGCCTGAACGGGGTCTCGAATTCGATGTTGCTGTCGTCGATCCGATCTCGACCGTCATCTGCTGCAAAGGCCTGGCGCGCGACCTCGTTCAGGTGCTTGCGCTCGATCTTCAGCATGAGCTGTTCGCAGCCGGCGTGCCACTTCACCTTGACAGGCCGATGCGCCGAAATCACCGCGCCCTGGCCGGCATGGATCTGCACCAGCTCGCTGCCCATGCGGACCTCGGCGCGTCCGCGCAATGGCATCTGCACGAGCACGAAGTCGTCGAGCGAGTCGGGTTCGATGTCGACTTCGCAGCCGTAACGCAGGATGCACAACGACATCGGCCCCAAACCGGCGCGGTAGAAAGCCGAGTCGACCGCGCCGCGGCCCCAGTGGCTGCGATGCGACTTCAGCTCGGCGCTGACGAGCGCATGCGTTTCATCGGCATGACGCGATCGAAAAACCTCATGCCGATACAAAGGCGACAGCTGCTGGCTGGACAAAGCGTTCATGGGCACTCCCTGGCCCGTAAGCGTAGACCTCAATGGTCATAGCAACAAGCGTGCCCTTGGCGTGTTCCTGAGGCCTACAGCTTGGCGGTGCAGAGCGGTGCGCCCGTGTCCACGTAGTTGGTCATGACGGTTCCGATCAGCTTGTTGGTGATGCGGCCAGTGGCGTCTTTGCTAATGACGCGAAGGTAGTAGTTCTGGATCGGGAAGTTGTTGGCGCCGTATTTGAAGTCACCGCGGATCGACTTGTACTTGGCGGCCTTGATCGCCTTGAGCATGGCGGGCTTGTCGTCTACCTTGCCGCCGACATCGCGCACCGCAGCGTCCATTGCCATCAGCACGTCGTAGGCTTGCGCAGCGTAGAGCGAAGGATTGCGGCCACCGTTTTGCGCGCGGTAGTCGGCGACGAAGCGGCGGTTGGCATCGTTGTCGAGGTCGTGCGCCCAATGCGAAGTGTTGAAGATGCCCAGCATCGGCTCACCGACGCCGCCGATCATGTCTTCGTCGGCGGCAAAGGCTGTCGACACCAACGTGACATCTTTCGACAAACCGGCCGCGACGAACTGTTTGACGAAAGCGATGCCCATCGCGCCGGGCAAGAAGTAGTAGAGCGAATCGGCCTTGGCGGCGCGAATCTGCGCGAGCTCCGGCGCGTAGTCGATCTGGCCGAGCTTGGTGAAGATCTCGTCGGCCACAGTCCCCTTGTAGGCGCGCTTGAAACCGTTGGCCGCATCCTTGCCGCCCGGGTAGTTGGGCGCGATCACGATGGTCTTCTTGAAGCCCTTGTCGGAGGCGAACTTGCCGGCCGACTCGTGGTACGCGTCGTTCTGGTACGAGGTGCCGAAGAAGTACGCATTGCACTGCGCGCCGGAGTAGGCGCTCGGACCCGTGTTGTTCGACAGGTACGGCACCTTGGCCGCGAACAGCACCGGGCCGACGGCGAGAGCGACTTGCGAACCGATCGGGCCGGTGAAGAGGTCGATCTTGTCGCGTTGCACCAGGCGGTCGACCGCCTGCCGCGCCGAGTCGGGGTTGCCGCCGGTGTCGGCTTCGACATAGGTGACCGGCACGCCCCCCAGCTTGCCGCCGAGCTGCTTCATGGCGACCGCGAAGCCGGTCTTGGAATCGGCGCCGAGCGCAGCGAAGGGCCCTGACAAGTCGAGCGCGAGGCCGATCTTGACGCCCTGTGCGCCGGTCGCTGTAGACAGCGTCGCAGCCAAGGCGAAAGTCAGGCAGGCAAGGCTGCGGGGAAACTGTGACAGAGCGGGCATGAAGATCCTCGAAGTAACTTGATGTACTCGCGAGTCTGGTGGCCGCCGGCCGCGCGGGCTATCCATTTCGGGCAATGCGGGGCATTCTCGAAGCGGACAGACGCGGTGCAAAACCATTCCCAGAATGGAGCTGTGTTCGTAGCTAGAAAGCGAGCCTCCCATGCAGAACCAAACCGACATTGCAGTCGAACGACAAGTCCAACAAGAAGTGCGCTTCTATCCAACGGCGCATGCCCAGAAAAACGCGGCGCCCCACACGCTCGTGCAGGCCGACCGCGTCCACAAAAGCGTCTACACCGACCCCGAAATTTTCGAGCTCGAGATGGACCGCGTTTTCGGCCAGGCCTGGCTCTACGTCGGTCACGAGAGCCAGGTGCCGAACACTGGCGACTACTTCACCACGCGACTCGGGCGCGAGCCGGTCGTCATGCTGCGGCACTCCGACGGCGCGGTCCATGTGCTCTACAACCGCTGCCCGCACAAGGGCGCGAAGATCGTGCCGGACGGCAGCGGCAGTGCCGGAAAGTTCCTGCGTTGCCTGTACCACGGCTGGACTTTCAAGTGCGACGGCAGCCTGCTGGCGGTGCCTTTGCGCAGCGGCTACGAAGACACTGCGATGGACTTGAAAGACCGCGAGAACGGCGTGCGCAAGGTGGCGCGCGTGGCGACGTATCGCGGCTTCGTCTTTGCCAGCCTGGTGGCCGACGGGCCCGATCTGCCCGAATTTCTTGGCGGCGTGGCGATTTCTCTCGACAACTTCTGCGACCGGGCACCCGATGGCGAAGTCGAGGTGGCCGGCGGCGTGCAGCGCGTCATCCAGCGCAACAACTGGAAGATCTTTTTCGAGAACCTGCACGACACCATCCATGCGGTCGCCACGCACGAATCGTCGTGGCGCGCCGCCAAGGAAGAGTTCGAGTCGATGCCCGAGGGCACGCAAAAGCCTTTCGAGATCGTCATCGTCGACGGCAACGGCGAGCCGCTGGAGTTCTGGGAGAAGCTGGAGCTCAAGGGCTACGACGGCGGCCACGGCTACATGGAAGGCATCTTCACGCCGCCCAAAGATCCGGTGAGCCTGGCGTATGTCGCATCGCTCGAAGCCCGCCAGGGCGCGGCGCGTGCCGCCGAGATTCTGCGGGTGAACCGGCACAACACCATCGTCTATCCGAGCTGTTCGCCGCACACCTCGTTCCAGCAGATTCGCGTGATCCGGCCGCTGTCGGTCGACCGCACGCTGGTCGAGATCTTCACCTTCAGGTTGAAGGGCGCGCCGGATGCCACTTTCCGACGCGCGCTCAAGTACACCAACGTCATCAACTCGCCGTCGTCGACCGTGATGCCCGATGACCTGGAGGCTTACAACCGCGTGCAGGAAGGCCTGGGCTCCGACGGTGGCGACTGGGTCAGCCTGCACCGCGCGGCAGGACGCGAAGAGGCGTTGCCCGGTGGCCGTGCATCCAACGGCAACAGCGAGATGCCGATGCGCAACATGTTCCGCGCGTGGGCCGGCTACATGGCAACCGAGCCGACAAAGCACGGTCTGCTGAAAGATGCCGCATGAACTTCACAGACTGGCAAGAGCAGCAGCACATCACGCAGTTCCTGCACCACGAGGCGCGGCTGCTCGACGAGCACCGCTGGGCCGAATGGATGGACCTCTTCACGCCCGACGGCTTGTACTGGATGCCGCTGGTGCGCGGACAGACCGACCACCTCGACCACGCCTCGCTCTTTTGCGACGACGCCTTGCTGCGCTCGATGCGCGTACGCCGGTTGTCGCAGGTGCGCGCCTATTCACAGCAGCCCGCCACGCGCACCTCGCACGTCATCGGCAACATCGCGCTCGAATTGCGCGCGGCGGATGACTGCATCGTCTACTCGACCTTTCATTTGCTCGAATGGCGCAAGGACGCGCAACGCGCTTTCGGCGGCAGCGTGCTGCACACCCTGCAACGCGAGGGCGACAGCTTTCGCATTCGCATGAAGCGCGTCGATCTGCTCAATTGCGAGGCGCCGCACGAAGCGCTCGAGGTGTTCATGTGAAGGCCGCCTTGCTCGCCATGCACTACCAGAACGACGTGCTCCATCCGGATGGCAAGGTGCGCGTCGGTGTCGCGGCGGACGACCCCAAGCGCACGCTGCTGATCGATGCGGCGGCGCGCCTGATCGCCGGTGCCCGCGCCAACGGCGTGCCAGTGATCTCGGTTCGTATCGCGTTCTCGCCCGGTTATGCCAACTGCCTCACCAACTGCGCGCTGTTTCGCAACGTCGCAAAAAGCGGCGCGGTGCAGGAAGGCCAATGGGGCGCCGACTTCTTCGCGACGCTGGCGCCGCTGTCCGGCGAAGCCATCGTCACGCACCAGCGCGACAACCCGTTCTGGGCCACGGGTCTGGAAGCCGTGGTGCAGCGCACAGGGGCCACGCGGCTCTACATGGCGGGCATCGCGACCAACTACGTGGTCGAGCACGGCGCACGCCATGCGAGTGATCTGGGTTACGACGTGGCGGTGGTCGGCGATGCGTGCAGCACCGCCAAGCCGCATCTGCACGCTGCGAGTCTTGAGACGCTCTCGTTGCTGGCAGACATCGTGACGGTCGATGAGGCAGTGGCACAAATGGCAACGCACCGCGAGGCGGTGCAATGACGCATGACGGCCAGCTCGAAGGCAGATTGGCGATCGTCACCGGCGCGTCGGCCGGCATCGGTGCCGCCATCGCACGCGCCTTCGTCGATGCAGGCGCCTATGTGCTGGCGGCGGATATCGACGAAGCCCGCGGCCGCGCGTTGCATGCGGCGCTGGGCCCGCGTTGCCGCTTCGTGCATGGCGACATCGGCTCCGACGCGGTACTCGATGCGTTGATTCAATCGGCGCTCGACTTCGCCGGCCGCATCGACTTCGTCGTCAACAACGCCGTGTTCTACGGCGACCGTGGCGCCGAGGCGAGTCGCGCCGAATGGCTCCATGCGCTCGACATCAATCTCGTATCTGGCGCGTTGCTGGTCCACAAGGCTAGCGCTGAGCTGGCGAAGCAAGGCGGTGCGGTCATCAACATGGGCAGCGTCGGCGGCAAGTTCGGCACGGCCGGTCGTGCTCTCTATCCGGCAGCCAAGGCGGCCATCCTGCAGCTCACCCGCAACCAGGCCGCGACGCTGGCGCCACAGCGCGTGCGCGTCAACTCGGTGTCGCCGGGCTGGACGTGGTCGGACGCGCTGTCGCGCATGGCCGGTGGCGACAGGGCGCGGGCCGACGCCATGGCCGCGCCCCTGCACCCGCTCGGCCGTGCCGGCGACGCCGACGATGTGGCGCAGGTGGTGCTTTTCCTTTGTTCGGATGCAGCGCGCTTCGTCACCGGTGCCGACATACCGGTAGACGGCGGTTTTTCGATGCTCGGCCCGGACCAGGGCCGTTCGGCACGCGACTGGTTCGAACGCGGTACCTGAGTCGACCAGCCCGAAAACGCTTACTGCTCTTCGCCCCAGGCAAAGCCGTCGCGGGCGATCATCGCGCTCGATGCGCTCGGCCCCCAAGTGCCCGCGGCGTATGGGCGCGGTGCGCCGTCGGCACCCCAACTGTCGATCAGCGGTTCGACCCAGCGCCACGCCTCTTCCTGCTCGTCGCTGCGCACGAAAAGATTCAGCCGGCCGGCGATCACGTCGAGCAGCAGGCGCTCATACGCGCCCACGCGTTCTGCGCCGAATCGCTTGTCGAAGTCGAGGTCGAGCTGCACCGGCGCCAGCGGCACCATGTCGCTGCGCACGCCGCCCTTGATGGTGACGCGCTGGTCTTGCGCCTGGGCGAGCAGATGCAGTTCGAGTCCGTCTTTCGGTTGCAGGTTGATGACCAGCTTGTTCGCGACACCGACCGGCGTGCGAAAGATCGCATGCGGAGCTGGCCGAAAGTTCATCTCGATGCGAGCGTCTCGCGAGCCCAGCCGCTTGCCGGTGCGAATGTAGATCGGCACGCCGGCCCAGCGCCAGTTCTCGATCTCGGTGCGCAGCGCCACGAAGGTCTCGGTGCGGCTGTCGGGCGGCACGCCGGCTTCTTCCTTGTAGCCCGGCACGCGTTCACCGTAGGCCGTGCCCGCGGTGTACTGCCCGCGAATCGCATGCAGGCCCAGCGTCTCGGGCGTCCAGCGCTTCAGCGAGCGCAACACCTTCAGCTTTTCGTCGCGAATGGCATCGGCGTGCGCGTTGATCGGTGGCTCCATGCCGATGGCGCACACCAGCTGCAGCGCATGGTTCTGCACCATGTCGCGCAAGGCGCCGGTCTGGTCGTAGAAGGCCCCGCGCTTCTCGACGCCCAGGTCCTCCGCGATCGTGATCTGGATGTTGGCGATGTGCTCGCGGCGCCAGATCGGCTCGAACAGCGAGTTGCCGAAGCGCAGCGCGAACAGGTTTTGCACCGACGGCTTGCCGAGGTAGTGATCGATGCGGAACACCTGGTTCTCGTGCAGCACCTTGCGCACGGCCGCGTTGATCGCCTGGTTCGATGCGAGGTCGTGGCCCAGCGGCTTCTCGAGCACCACGCGGGTTTGCGGACCGTTGAGGCCGGCCGCGGCGATCTGCTCGACCACCTGCGTGAAGAGCGAAGGCGCGGTAGCGACGTACATCACCACGGTTTCGGCGTTGCGCGTTTTGAGCAGGTCGGCGAGCTGTGCGTAGTCGGACGGCTTGGACAGGTCCATGCGCTGGAACGTCAGCATCTCGGAAAACTTTTTGAACTCCTCTTCGCTCGGCCGCTTGGCGCCTTCGACGGCTTTGAAGCGCGAGCGGATCAGTTCGCGATAAGTGTCTTCTGTGAGGTCTTCACGCGAGACGCCGATGATGCGGCCCTCGGCCGGAAGGCTGCCATGTCGGAATGCCTGGAACAGCGCCGGCATCAGCTTGCGCCATGCCAGGTCGCCGGTGCCGCCGAACAAAACGAGATCGAAACTCATGGGGGTGACTTGTGTGGGTGGTGGAGAAGGGTGGCACGGGTGACCATGCATCACTTTAATGGTAGTTGTACCGATGCTGAAAACGCGCTGACTTTGATAGGCTGACCCGTGGCCCGGGGGGGCCATTTTGTTTGCAGTGCAGGATCAACGTCGGGCGTAAGGTCACATGAAAAAACTTCTTGGTACGGTGGTATTGCTCGTTGCGTCTGGTGCGGCGTCGGCCCAGCAAGTCAACGTGATCTGCTCGGTGCAGGCCGATTGGTGCAACATGATCGCCACGGTCTACGCAAAGACCACTGGCGTCAGGATCAACCTGGCGCTCAAGGGCTCGGGCGAGGCACTGGCCCAACTCGTCGCGGAAAAGGACAACCCGAAGACGGATGTCTGGTTCGGCGGCACCGGCGACCCGCACCTGCAGGCGGCTGAATCGAGCCTCACGCTCGAATACAAATCGCCGTCGTTGCCGCAGCTTTATCCGTGGGCGCAGCAGCAGGCGCAACAGTCGGGCTACAAGACCGTCGGCATCTACTCCGGACCGCTCGGCTTCGGCTACAACACCGAGCTGCTGAAGAAGAAAAAGCTGGCTGCACCGACCAGCTGGGCCGACTTGCTCAAGCCCGAATACAAGGGTGACATCCAGGTCGCCAACCCGGCATCGAGCGGCACGGCCTACACGATGATCGCCACGCTGGTGCAACTTATGGGCGAAGACAAGGCCTTCGACTATCTCAAGGCGCTGCACAAGAACGTCAGCCAGTACACCCGCTCGGGCACCGGGCCGATCAAGGCGGTGGCACGCGGTGAAACGGCGGTGTCGATCAGCTTCGTGCACGACGCGCCGCAAGAAAAGATGCAGGGCTTTCCGGTCGAGACCGCCACGCCGAGCGAAGGCACCGGCGCCGAGATCGGCTCGATGAGCATCGTCAAGGGTGCACGCAATCTGGAGCAGGCCAAGAAGTTCTACGAGTGGGCGCTGACGCCGCAGGCGCAGACCTTCGGCGCTACCGCCAAGCAGTACCAGTTGCCATCGAACAGGGCGACGCCGGTCGATGCCAACGTGCCCGACTTCAAGAAGATCAAGCTCATCAATTACGACTACAAGAAGTACGGTGAGAGCGCGGAGCGTCGCCGCTTGATCGCGCGTTGGGAAAAAGACGTCAACTCGCTTCCGCATTGAGTGACGGCTCGAGTGCGCACCCAGTCAAGCGTGATGAAGCGTGATGTGAAGGGCAAGCGCAACGCCGCGATCTGGCTCTGTCTCGCGGCGGGATTTTGCGGCTACGTGGTCCTGCCGTGGTACGCCATTCAGGACACCAGCTGGTACGAAGCATTGCCCCGAATCTTCAGCGGCGACGAGGCTGCCAATGGCGTGTTGCAGGCAGCAACGCACGGGCGGGTCTGGCTGTTCACGGGCGTCGTCGGGCTCGCGCTGTGCACCATCGGTGCGCTGCTGCCAGCCGGCCGTGCGCAGGGCCGCTGGCTGCTCGTCGGCGGGCTCGTCGGCGCGGTCGGCATTTCGCTCGCCGGCTTCCTGATCGGTGCCCGGGGCTGGAGCGCGGGCTGGCTCAACAGCGCTTTCGGCGAGCTCGCGGTCAATCAGTTCGGCATCGGTGCCGGCGGCTTCGTGGCGTTGCTCGCGCTCATACTGCTGTGCGCCTTCGGGCTGGCGCGGCTCGGCTTCTTCAAGGGCGATCTGTTCGTCTCGGGAGCGGTCATCGGCTGCGGCGTGCTGATGGCGCTCTTCATCGCCTACCCGGTGAGCAAGGCGCTGGCCGGCGCCTTCTTCGACGAAGACGGCCATGCGTCGCTGTCGGCCTTCGTCGGCCGTGTCTTCATGGAGCGTATCTGGGGCCTGAGTTGTCTGGCCGGCGGGCTGCGCTGCGGCGTCGCATGGAACACACTGGCGCTGGCGCTGGTCACCGCCGTTGGCACCACCTTTCTAGGCACGTCGATGGCGCTGATGGCCGAGCGCGGGCACAGGCGCTGGCAAAACCCGTTGCGCGTGCTCGCGGTGTTGCCGATCATCACGCCGCCGTTCGTCGTCGGGCTCGGGCTCATCCTGTTATTCGGTCGCGCCGGGGTCGTCAACCAGTTGCTGGAAAGCGGGTTCGGGATCGAGCCGTCACGCTGGTTCTACGGGCTCAAGGGCCTGATCATCGCGCAGCTCTTTGCCTTCACGCCCATCGCTTTCATGATCATGCGCGGCGTGGTGCAGGGCATCGCGCCGAGCCTCGAAGAAGCCGCGCAAATGTTGCGCGCCGACCGGCGTCGCACCTTCTTCACCATCACGCTGCCGTTACTGAAGCCGGGGCTTGCCAATGCGTTTTTGGTCGGCTTCATCGAGAGCATGGCCGACTTCGGCAATCCGGTGGTGGTGGGTGGCGATTTCTCGGTGCTGGCGACCGATGTGTTCTTCGCCATCGTCGGCGCGCAGAACGATCCGGGGCGGGCGGCTTCTCTGGCCTGGATCCTCACCTTCTTCGCGCTCGGCGTTTTCGCGCTGCAGCGCGGCCTGCTCGGCAAACAAAACTTCACCACGGTCAGCGGCAAGGGCGATGCCGGTATCGCGATGCCGCTGCCCGATGGGGTGCGGCGCACGATCTACGCCATCGCCTTTCCTTGGATCGTGTTCACGTTGGTGGTCTATCTGTTCGCTTTTGCCGGGGGCTTCGTGCAGACCTGGGGCCGAGACTACAGCCCGACGCTCGCCCACTTCAAGACGGCGTTCTCGCTCGAGTGGGCGCAGTTCGGACTGGTGTGGGCTGGGACCGCGTGGAACTCGCTCTTCACCACGCTCAAGCTGGCCGGCATTTCGGCACCGATCACCGCATCGCTCGGCTTGCTGATCGCCTGGCTCCTGGCGCGCAACGAGTTCAAGGGGCAGGGGTTGTTCGAGTTCGCGGCATTGCTGGCATTTGCGATACCGGGCACGGTGCTGGGTGTGAGCTACATCCTGGCTTTCAACGTGCCGCCGCTGGAGCTCACCGGCACCGGACTCATCATCGTGCTGTGCTTCATGTTTCGCAATTTGCCGGTCGGCGTGCGCGCCGGCACCGCGGCTTTCAAGCAGCTCGACCGCTCGCTGGACGAGGCCTCGCTGATGCTGCGCGCGTCGACTTCGCAAACGCTCTTCAAGATCGTGCTGCCGCTGTTGAAGCCCGCGCTGGTGGCTGCGCTGGTCTACAGCTTCGTGCGGGCGATGACGACGGTGAGCGCCGTGATTTTTCTCGTCACGGCCGAGAACGAACTGGCGACGACCTACATCATCGGCCGCGTCGGCAATGGCGACTACGGCGTTGCGCTCGCGTACTGCACGGTGCTGATCGTGCTGATGTCGGCGGTCATCGCGCTGATCCAGTGGGCGGTCGGCGAGCGCAGGCTGGGGCGGCGCGGCGCCGATGGGGCAAGCACGGGGGCGGACACGAAGACCGTGGCCGCATCCGCGTTGCCGGCACACTAAACACGAGGTAGTCATGACGACCCACGGCATCGAATTTCGCAACGTCTCCAAGCGCTACGGCAGCGGCGCCAACGCGCCACTCGTGGTCAAAGGGATCAGCTTCGAAGTGCCGCAAGGCACGCTGACCACCATCCTGGGTCCGTCGGGCTGCGGCAAGACGACCACGCTGCGCATGATCGCGGGGCTCGAATCGCCGACCTCGGGCTCGATCTTCATGGGTGGCCGCGACGTCACGACGCTCGGGCCGGCCGAGCGCAACGTCAGCATGATGTTCCAGAGCTACGCGCTCTTTCCGCACATGGACGTGATCCAGAACGTCGCCTACGGTTTGCGCATGAGCGGCGTCAAGAAAGACGAGGCGACGTCGCGTGCGCGCGAGGCCTTGCGCGGTGTCGGACTTGTCGGCTTCGACACGCGTTTGCCCAGCGAGTTGTCCGGCGGACAGCAGCAACGCGTGGCGCTGGCGCGCGCGCTGGTGCTGGAGCCCGCGGTGCTGTTGTTCGACGAGCCGTTGTCGAACCTCGACGCCCGCCTGCGCCGCGAGATGCGCGAAGAGATCCGCACGCTGCAGCAACGGCTGAAGCTGACGGTCGCCTATGTCACGCACGACCAGAGCGAGGCGCTGGCGGTGAGCGACCAGATCATCGTGATGGACGAAGGCGTCATTGCGCAACGCGGCACGCCCGAGCAGCTCTACGGCAAGCCTGAAAGCGAATTCGTCGCCGGCTTCATGGGCGAGGCGATGGTGTTCCCGGCCATGGCGCAGCCCGATGGCGTGGTCACGCTCGGCCCGCTCACGCTGGGGTCGCGCTACAGCAGCGTGGCGCCGGGTGTCGTCAGGGTGGCCGTGCGGCCGGAGGCTTGGCTCCTCGGCTCGGCCGTCGGCATCGAGGCGACGCTGCGCAAGGCGACCTACCTCGGCAGCTTCTACGAGTACGTCTTCGACACGGCGCTCGGTGCGGTGTTCGTGGTGTCTTACGACCTCGCGCGTCCGTTGGGTGCCGGCGTGAAGACAACGTTGTCGCTCGGCAACCATGGCGTTTCGGTGGTGCCTGCGGCGGCTTGAGCGCGCCGGGTGGCTCCTGCGGTCCAATGGCGGCATGAACATCGTTTTCGATCTGGGCGCCGTGCTGTTGACATGGGAACCCGTGGCGCTGGTGCAGACGCACCTCGGCGCCCATGCACCGACCGCCGAGGCCGCGCACGCGCTGGCACGCGACATGTTTCATCATGAAGACTGGCTGGGTTTCGACCGTGGCACCCATCCGCTGGACGTCGCGATCGGACTGATGGCGACGCGCCTGGGCCTGCCGGCCGACAAGCTCGACGCGTTGCTGGCCCCGATGGGCGAGCGGCTGGCGCCGATCGCGGTCACGGTCGAACTGCTTGACGGGCTTCGCCAGCGCCGTGATGCCGGCGAAGACCTAAAGCTCTATTACCTGTCGAACATGCCGGTGCCGTATGCGCGCGCGCTGGAGCGGCGAATGTCGTTCCTGCAGTGGTTCGACGGCGGCATTTTTTCAGGTGATGTGAAGCTGCTCAAGCCGCAGCGCGAGATCTACGCATTGCTGGCAGATCGTTTTGCGCTGAAACCCCAGGTGACCGTGTTCATCGACGATTCCATGGCGAATGTGGACGCAGCGCGTGTCTTCGGCTGGCACGCCGTGCATTGCGAGTCGCCGACTGCGCTGCCTGAACAGCTGGCCCGTCAGATGACTGCGTTGTCGGGGACCACTGGGGACCGCCGCTACGACGGCAATCGTCGGATCTGAGGCGACCGTCAGGGAGTCGTGGTGTTGAATGCGCGCTTCTGTGGCAACGTCGACCGACTGCCCGACGGCGGCGTGAAAGCAGCCGACCCCACCGGCTCGCCAGTCCGCACCACCTTGTCGACATCGAACCCCAGAGTCCGTGCGAATTCGAGTTCGGCGGCAAGCGTAGCCTCCTCGACCCGGGGCGCGCGTGACAGCACCCAGAGGTAGTCGCGATCCGGCGTGCCGACCAGCGCGACCTGGTAATCGCGGTCGAGCTTCAGGATCCAGTAGTCGCCCCAAACTGCCGGCAGCCAACTTAGCCAGGCAGGTGCGAAGCGCACTTTCAACCTGCCTGCGCCGGGCTGGCCGATCACTGGAACGACGTGTGCAGAGCCCACCGCTTCGTCGAAACTACCGTCGGCCAGCATGCAGCGGTTGCGCACCTCGAATGTGCCGTCGGCCAGCTGCGTGTAGTCGGCCGACACCGGGCCGGTGCACTTCTTTTCGAACCGGTTGGGCAGCCTGGCCTGTTCGTGCCAGACGCCCGAGTAGCGCTTGAGGTCGACAGGTGCCACGACTTGCAGCGGCGCCCGCATCAACGGCGCGCCGTCTGCCGGGCCGCCCATGGCTTGAGCGCGTGCAGTTCGTGCGCTGGTCAACGCGATCAGCGTCAGGAACCCGCCCACGCAGAAGGCTGCCGCAAGGGTTCCGATGGACACATTGCGGGAATGGTCTTCGGATCCCAAACGGGTTCGAGAAGCTGACGACGGGAGCGGCTCGCGGCTGCGACGAAAGGACATTGAATCCTCCTGATGTAACGAGTTCGAGATACTGGACCGCACACGCTCGAGTCGGTGTCGGTGACGAACCACGGGGACTGTCGGCATCGGCGCTATTTGCCGGTGACTTTGAATCCGGCAGGCTGCATCAAAACATGCAGGTCGCTCATCCCGGTACAAGCATTCGTCAACATCGCGCAGGATAATGTTTCGATGAACCAACTCGACGCTCTTCGCCAATGGACCACCGTGGTCGCCGACACCGGTGACTTTCGGCAATTCGTGCAGTACAAACCGCAGGACGCGACGACCAATCCGTCGCTCATCCTGAAGGCCGTGCAAAAGCCGGACTACCGACCGCTGCTCGACGAAGCGGTTTCCAAATTCAAGGGCAAGCCGATCGACGAGGTGATCGACCGGCTGCTGGTGCGCTTCGGCACCGAGATCCTGTCGATCATTCCGGGCCGCGTGTCGACCGAGGTCGATGCACGACTCAGTTTCGATACCGCTGCGACGGTGGCACGGGCCGACCGCATCGTGGCGCTGTATCGCGCAGAAGGCATCGACGTCGAAAAGCGCGTGCTCATCAAGGTCGCGTCGACGTGGGAAGGCATCGAGGCCGCCCGGCAGCTCCAGCTGAAGGGCATCAACTGCAACCTCACGCTGTTGTTTTCGTACGCGCAAGCGGTGGCCTGCGGCGCGGCCAAGGTCAAGCTGATCTCGCCCTTCGTCGGGCGCATCTACGACTGGTACAAAAAGACAGGTGGCGCCAAGTGGGAGGAGGCCGCCAACGCGGGCGCCAACGACCCGGGCGTGAAGTCGGTCCAGCAGATTTTCGATTACTACAAGAGCCAGGGCATCAAGACCGAAGTCATGGGCGCGAGCTTTCGCAACGTTGGCCAGATCGCCGCGCTGGCCGGCTGCGACCTGTTGACCATCAGCCCCGAACTGCTGGGCGAACTGGCGGCGAGCGAAGCGCCGTTGCCGCATGCACTCGATGCGTCGGCTGCGGCCAAGCTCGATATCCAGCCGGCTTCCTACGACGAGCCAGGGTTCCGCTTTGCGATGAACGAGGATGCGATGGCCACCGAGAAACTGGCCGAGGGTATTCGTGCCTTCGCCGCCGATGCGATCAAGCTTGAAAAGTTGATGGAGGCCAATTGAGCGCCGCGGGCGTGCCCCTGGCATCTGGCTACTTGCGGGCCGACAACGCGCCGACCTGGGCCGCGTTGCAGGCGCACTTCGAAGCGTCCGGCAAGTCGCTCGATTTGCGCGAAGCTTTTGCATCGGACTCGCAGCGCGTCGCCTCGCTGAGCCAGTCGGCGCCTCATGTCTTCGCCGACATGTCAAAGAACCTGACCGACGTGGCAACTGAAAAGTTGTTGCTGGCCCTGGCACGCGAATGCGGTCTCGAAGCGCACCGAGACGCGATGTTCGCCGGTGACCACATCAACACCACCGAGGACCGCGCCGTGCTGCACACGCTGCTGCGCGCGCCGGCCACCAAAGGCATGACCGGCAAGCTGGCCGAGGTGCACGCTACGCTCGATGCGATGCTGGCATACGCCGAAAAGGTACGCGCCGATCACACGATCACCGACGTGGTCAACATCGGCATCGGTGGCTCCGACCTCGGTCCGCAGATGGCGGTGCTGGCAATGGCCGAGTACGTTGCGCCGGGCAAGCGTTTTCACTTCGTCTCAAACGTCGACGGCCATGAACTGGCCGGCGTGCTCAAGGGTCTGGCCCCGGAACACACGCTGTTCCTGATCGCGTCGAAGACCTTCACCACCGCCGAGACGATGACCAACGCACAGTCGGCCAAGCGCTGGTTCGAGCAGGCCGGCGGCGTCGACATCGCGCAGCATTTCGCGGCGCTCACGACCAATGTCGAAGCGGCCAAAGCCTTCGGCATCGACACGACTTTCGGCTTTTGGGATTGGGTCGGCGGGCGCTACTCGTTGTGGTCCGCCATCGGGTTGCCGATCGCGCTGGCCATCGGTGCCGACGGCTTTCATGCGCTGCTGGCCGGCGCACACGCGATGGACGAGCACTTTCGCACCGCGCCGCTGGCGCAGAACTTGCCGGTGCGGCTCGGGCTGCTCGATGTCTGGTATCGCAACTTCCATCGCTTCACGACGCGCAGCATCGCGCCGTATCACAGCGCGTTGAAGCGCTTGCCGGCGTACCTGCAGCAGCTCGAGATGGAGAGCAACGGCAAGCAGGTCGACCTCGACGGCAAGCTGCTGCCTTTCGGTACGTCGCCGGTGTTGTGGGGCGAGCCGGGCACCAACGGGCAGCACGCGTACTTTCAAATGTTGCACCAAGGCACCGACGTGACGCCGCTCGAGTTCATCGGCGTGCGCGATGCATCGCACGATCTCGATGGGCATCACCCGAAGCTGCTGGCCAACTGCATCGCGCAGGCGCAGGCGCTGATGGTCGGCAAGCAGGACGCTGGCGGCCACAAGAACTTTCCGGGCAATCGGCCCAGCACTTTCTTCGTGTTCGAGAAGCTCACGCCGGAAACGCTTGGCGCGTTCCTGGCGATGTACGAGCATCGCGTGTTCACCAGCGGTGCGCTGTGGGGCATCAACAGCTTCGACCAGTGGGGCGTGGAACTCGGCAAGGTACTGGCGCGGGACATCGAGCCGCGGCTGGCTTCGGGGGACACGTCCGGGCTCGACGCTTCGACGGCCGGTTTGCTGGAGCGCCTGCGTCCGCCAGCTTAAGTGGCTTGCACGGCCACTCCGCCTTTATGATCCTTTTGGGGTTTTCCCATGGGACTACAAAGAGGAGTTAGCCGAATGAATATCCAGGAATCTGTTCGCACGTGCTTCACCAAGTTCGCCGATTTCACGGGTCGTGCTTCGCGATCCGAGTATTGGTGGTTCGTACTCGTGTATCTGATCGCCTTGTTTGTCGGCGCGCTGATTCACCGCTTCGTGCAGGGCTTGGTGGTGCTGGTGTTCATCGTCCCGATCATTGCAGTCGGCGCGCGCCGCCTCCACGACATCGGCAAGACCGGCTGGCTGATGCTGCTCGGGCTGATTCCGCTCGTCAATTTCGTCCTCCTGTATTTCACGGTGCAGCCGTCGCAGCCTGAGACCAACCAGTGGGGCGCTCCGCCCACCACGGTACCGGTCGTTTAGGCGCTCGAAACTTGCATCCTCCAAAGGCCGCCTTGCGCGGCCTTTTTCACGTCGCCAGGGTCAAACTACATCCTGTATTGCTCGAATCAGGGAATCCACTAGCCAATCAATGCATGAAAGTACCGGATGTGGCGATCGAAGTACCAAAGCCGCAATCCGCAATCTACAGAATCCTTCCCACAGCGATCGGTGGTCGCTGATCACAACAGGAGACTATTCATGAAGCGTTTTGCCAAAGCGGGCCTCGTCCTCGCACTCACCGCTGCCGGGTTCGCCCATGCCGCCACGGAATTGGTCATTGCCACCGTGAACAACGGCCACATGATCGAAATGCAGAAGCTCACGCCGTTCTTCGAGAAGGCAAACCCCGACATCAAGCTCAAGTGGGTGACGCTCGAAGAAGGCACCCTGCGCCAGCGCGTGACCACCGACATCGCCACCAAGGGCGGCCAGTTCGACGTGATGACCATCGGCCTCTATGAAACACCGATCTGGTCGAAGAAGGGCTGGCTCAAGCCCATCGCCACCGACGCGGCATACGACGTCGACGACCTGCTGCCCGCGATTCGCAGCGGCCTCTCGACCGACGGCAAGCTGTACGCCGCACCGTTCTACGGCGAGAGCTCGATGCTGATGTACCGCAAGGACCTGGCAGACAAGCTCGGCATCAAGATCTCCGACAACCCAACGTGGACCGAAGTCAGGGCGTTCGCCGACAAGGCCAACGACCCGAAGGCGGGTGTGTACGGCATGTGCCTGCGCGGCAAGCCGGGTTGGGGCGACAACATGGCCTTCCTGACCACGCTGGTGAACACCAACGGTGGCCAGTGGTTCGACATGAAGTGGAAGCCGCAGATCGACACCAAGCCCTGGCATGACGCCGTCACTTTCTACGTCGACATGATGAAGAAGGACGGCCCTCCTGGCGCGTCGGCCAACAGCTTCAACGAGAACCTGGCGCTGTTCAACGAAGGCAAGTGCGCTGCATGGGTCGACGCGACCATCGCGGCATCCTTCATCAGCGACCCGAAGCAGTCGAAGGTGGCCGACAAGGTCGCCTTCGCGCAGGCACCGACCGCCACGACGCCCAAGGGCGCCAACTGGCTCTGGTCGTGGAACCTCGCCATCCCCGCCAGCTCGAGCAAGGATGAAGCTGCGCAGAAGTTCATCAAGTGGGCAACGTCGAAGGACTACATCAACCTGGTCGCCAAGGAAACGGGCTGGGCTTCGGTGCCGACCGGCACGCGCAAGTCGACCTATGCCAACCCTGAATTCCAGAAGGTGGCCAAGTTCGCAGAAGCCGAGAAGAAGGCCATCGACACCGCCAACCTGACCGACAGCACGCTGCCGAAGTCACCGTACGTCGGTGTGCAGTACGCGGCGATTCCGGAGTTCCAGGCGATCGGCGTGGCTGTGGGCCAGCAGATGAGCGCGGCACTGTCGGGCAAGGTCACTGTCGACCAGGCGTTGAAGACATCGCAGACCGCGGCCGAGCGTGAGATGAAAAAGGGCGGCTACTACAAGTAGTCCGTTTTCATCCCCTCTCCTCGCGGGGAGAGGGCCAGGGTGAGGGGGCATCGGCGCATCCACATTAACAGTGGTCTATGTCGCTCTCCCTCACCCCAACCCTCTCCCGCAACGGGAGAGGGGGCAATCGCCAGCGAGGAATACAAAAATGAAAAGAATACTGCCGCGCGCCCTCATGGCGCCCGCCGTGCTCACGCTCTTCCTCTGGATGATCGTGCCGCTGTTGATGACGTTGTACTTCTCGTTCGTCAACTACAACCTCATGCAGCCGGGCGAGCGCACCTTCGCCGGCATCGAGAACTTTCACTACTTCGTGACCGACCCCGACTTCTGGCCGGCGGTGTGGAACACGCTGATGCTGATCGGCAGCGTGATCATCATCACGGTGGTGGGCGGGGTGCTGCTGGCCATGCTGGTCAACGAGCCGTTTCCCGGCCGCGGCATCGTGCGCGTGCTGCTCATCTCGCCGTTCTTCGTCATGCCCGCGGTCAACGCGCTGCTGTGGAAGCACATGATGATGAACCCGATCTACGGGGTCCTGGCCGATCTGTGGCGCTTCTTCGGTGCGACGCCGGTCGACTGGCTGACGGACGTGCCGCTGTTCTCGATCATCATCATGGTGGCATGGCAATGGCTGCCTTTTGCCTGCCTGATTTTCATCACATCGCTGCAGTCGCTCGACCGTGAACAGATGGAAGCCGCGCGCATGGACGGCGCGACCGGGCCGCAGCGATTCTTCTATCTGACCATCCCGCATCTCGGCCGCCCGATGGCGGTGGTGATCATGATCGAGATGATCTTTTTGCTCGGCATCTTTGCCGAAATCGCCATCACCACCAATGGCGGCCCGGGCAATGCGAGCACGAACATGACTTACATGATCTTCAAGCAGTCGCTGATGAATTTCGACGTGGGTGTGGCCTCCGCCGGTGCGCTGTTCGCGGTGGTGTTCGCCAACATCGTGGCCGTGTTTTTGATTCGCATCATCGGCAAGAACCTGGACTGAGAGGCAAGCATGCAAGCCACCAAACCCCCCAGCAATTTTCTGCCATTGACGTTGCGTACCGTCGGTGCGTGGGCCGTCACGCTGATCCTGTTCTTTCCGCTCGGTTGGCTGTTTCTCACGGCCTTCAAGACGGAATTGCAGGCGATCCATGTGCCGCCGCTGTTCGTCTTCGAGCCGACGATGGACAACTTCTCCGAAGTGCAGCGTCGCAGCGACTACCTGCTGTATGCGCGCAATTCGCTCATCACCAGCCTCGGTTCGACCCTGCTCGGCCTGTTGATCGCGGCGCCGGCCGCGTATTCGATGGCGTTCTTCCGCACCAAGCGCACGCGCGACATCCTCATGTGGATGCTGTCGACCAAGATGATGCCGGCGGTTGGCGCGCTGATGCCGATCTATGTGCTGGCGCAAGCCTCCGGTTTGCTGGATTCGCTGACCGCGCTGACCGTCGTGTTCACGCTGTCCAACCTGCCGATCATGGTCTGGATGCTCTACACGAACTATAAGGACATCCCGCCCGAGATCCTCGAAGCCGCCCGCATGGACGGCGCCGGCATCTGGAAAGAATTCCGCTACGTGGTGCTGCCGCTGTCGGTCGGTGGGCTTGCATCAACGGGCCTGCTGTGCCTGGTGCTGAGCTGGAACGAGGCCTTCTGGGCCCTCAACCTGGTGTCGGCCAAGGCCGGCACGCTGGCCACGCTGATCTCGCAGTACTCCAGCCCCGAAGGCCTGTTCTGGGCCAAGCTGTCTGCCGCCTCGTTGATGGCCATCGCGCCGATCGTGGTGTTTGGCTGGTTCAGCCAGAAACAACTCGTCCAAGGCCTGACCTTTGGCGCGGTGAAGTAATCAAGGAGACAAATCAATGGCCTACCTCGAACTCAAGAACATCAAGAAAAGCTTCGACGATGCGCACATCATCAAGGGCGTCGATCTCGAAATCGCCAAGGGCGAATTCATCGTTTTCGTCGGGCCCTCGGGCTGCGGCAAGTCGACGCTGCTGCGGCTCATCGCAGGGCTCGAACCCATCACCAGCGGCAGCCTGATGCTCGATGGCAAGGACATCACCTACACCGCGTCGGGCAAGCGCGATCTGGCGATGGTGTTCCAGAGCTACGCGCTCTATCCGCACATGAGCGTGTACGACAACATGTCGTTCGCGCTCAAGCTGGCGGGTGTGTCGAAAGACGTGATCAAGAGCAAGGTCGAGCACGCGGCGAACACGCTCAACCTTACCCAGTACCTGCAACGTACGCCCAAGGACCTGTCGGGCGGGCAGCGTCAGCGTGTCGCCATCGGGCGCGCGATCGTGCGGGCACCCAAGGTCTTTTTGTTCGACGAGCCGCTGTCCAATCTCGATGCAGCGCTGCGCGGCAACACGCGTGTCGAGATCCACAAGCTGCACGTGGCGCTCGGCGCGACCACGATCTACGTCACGCACGACCAGGTCGAGGCGATGACGCTGGCCGACCGCGTGGTGGTGCTGCGCGACGGGCTGATCGAACAGGTCGGCTCGCCGCTCGACCTGTACGACCGGCCGGCCAACCAGTTCGTCGCGCAGTTCATCGGCATGCCGTCGATGAACATGGTGGCGGCCGCCGCGATCCCGAGCTTCTCGTCGCAGACCGGTGGACGTTTGCCGCAGGACGGTTTCCTCGGCGTGCGCCCCGAAGGCTTGCGTGTGCATCCGGGCCGTGGCGCGGCACCGGGCGGCGTGTCCGGCCGCGTCGACCTGATCGAAGCGCTCGGTGCCGACACGTTGATTCACGTCGACGTGGGTGGCGTACCGCTGATCGCTCGCCAGAACGAACGCACGCCGCTGCGCGTGGGCGACGAGGTCGGCGTCGAGCTCGATCCGTCGGTGCTGCATCTGTTCAACAAAGAAGGCCGAACGGTTGCCGCATGAGGCACCAAACGCAAAGGACATCGTGACCACCAGTGAACCCGATCGGGTAATTCTTCATCTCGGGCTCGGCTCGTTTCATCGGGCGCATCAGGCTGTGTACCTGCAACGCCTCATAGAGGTCGGCGACACGCAATGGTCGATCACCGGCGCCAACCTGCGCGGCGACTTGGCCCCGGTGCTCGATGCACTGCAGGCGCAGGGCGGCAGCTACACGCTGGAGACGGTGTCGCCCGCGGGCGAGTATCGCTACGAGCGCATCGAATCGATTCGCAAGGTGTTGCCGTGGGAGCCGACGCTCGCTGCGGTGATCGCCTGCGGCGCTGCACCGGCCACGCGCATCGTCTCTTTCACGGTGACCGAGGCGGGCTACTACCTGGACCCGAAGGACAAGCTCGACCTGTCGTTCACCGACTTGTCGGGCGATGTCGAGCGGGCACGCAAGGGCGAAGCGGGGCAAACCATCTACGGCGCGCTCTGCGCCATCCTGCGGGCGCGCAAGGCCGCCAATGCAGGGCCTGTCACGCTGCTCAACTGCGACAACCTTCGCCACAACGGCGAGCGCTTTCGGGCTGGCCTGCTGGAATTCATCGGCATGACCGGCGACGACGCGTTGCTGCAATGGGTGCGAACGAACACGACTTCGCCCAACGCGATGGTCGACCGCATCACGCCGCGCCCGCCGCCAGAGTTGCGCGACCGGGTGAAAGCGGCGACCGGCTGGGACGACGCCGTGCCTGTCACCGGAGAGAGCTTTATCCAGTGGGTGGTCGAAGACGACTTCATTGCGGAGCGGCCCGACTGGGGTCGCGTCGGCGTGCAACTGGTCGATTCGGTGGCGCCTTATGAAGAGGCCAAGATCCGCATCCTCAACGCGACGCACAGTTGCATCGCCTGGGCCGGCACGCTCATCGGGCTCGACTTCATCCACGAAGGCACGCACGACGCGGCGATCCGCAAGATGGCATTCGACTACGTGACCGACGACGTGATTCCGTGCCTAAGTTCGCCGACGTCACCGGGGCCGATCGATCTGCCGGCGTACCGCGATGTGGTGCTCGACCGCTTCGGCAACCCTGCCATCCGCGACACCAACCAGCGCGTCGCGATGGACGGCTTCTCAAAGATACCCGGCTTCATCGCGCCGACGGTGCGTGAGCGGCTGGCGGCGAGCGAATCAATCGACAGCGTGGCCATGTTGCCGGCGCTGTTCCTCGCTTTCTTGCAGCGTTGGCATCGCGGCGTGCTGCCGTACGAGTACCACGACCAGAGCATGGATGTGGCGGCGGCGCATGCTTTGTGCGACGCGGTCGACCCGGTCGAGACGATGTGTGCCGATGTAGCGCTGTGGGGCTCGGCGGCGAGCGACGCGCGGCTGGTGGATGCGGTGCGCGGTGCCAGCGAAAAAGTGACGCGCTTCGTCGAAGGCGCACCGGCATGACCGCAGTCACAGGCGCCATCGACGCCATCGCTTCGACGGCTGCTACGACCGCCGCGAGGAGCGGCAGCTTCGTGGGTCGGCATATCGTTTTAACGGGCGCAGGCGGCGGCATCGGCCTCGCCGTGGCACAAGCATTCGCGGCCGAAGGCGCTCTCTGCAGCGTGGTCGACCGATCGCCGACCGCCTCCGACGAGGCCGCCGCGTTGCAACAGTCGCATCCCGCACAGATTCACTATGTCGGCGCCGACGTGACCGATTCGCGCGCCATCGCCGACATGCTGGCCTCCGCCACGCAGTGCTTCGGCCCGGTGCACACGCTCTTCAACAACGCGGCGCTGTTCGACCTGGCACCGCTGCTCGACAGCGACGAGGCCTCGTTCGACCGCCTGTTCGCAGTCAACGTCAAAGGCATGTTCTTCGTCATGCAGGCCGTGCTGCGGCAGATGGTCGAAGGCGCTACGCCGGGCGCGTCGATCATCAACCTGGCGTCGCAGGCCGGCCGCCGTGGCGAGGCGCTGGTGTCGCACTACTGCGCCACCAAGGCGGCCGTCATCAGCTACACGCAGAGCGCCGCACTGGCGATGGCGCCGCACGGCATTCGCGTCAACGCGATTTCGCCGGGTGTGGTCGACACGCCGATGTGGGCGCATGTCGACAGCCTGTTCGCCAAGGCCGAAGGCTTGCCGCTCGGTGAAAAGAAGCGACGCGTCGGGCTCGAAGTGCCGCTCGGCCGCATGGGCAAGCCGGGCGATATCGCCGGCGCTGCGCTGTTCCTGGCGGGCGAGGCGGCGAGCTACATCACGGCGCAAACCTTGAATGTCGACGGTGGTAACGTCATGAGCTGAACGGTTTTTCCGTTCTGCTCCAGCCTTCGCTCGTCACTGCTTCATGCCCGCTTTCCCGACTGCTCGATGACCGCCGCACGCCAACGCCACTTGCCTCGCCACCGCGAGCCGGAGATGGAGCGCGACTTCGCGCGCTCACCGGCGCTCGGCTACGAGGCGCCTGACGAAAGCGGGTTGGTGCGCTGCCTTGCGCACGGCTTTCCGAGCCCGCTGGTGCGATGGCATTTTCATGAAGAGTACGAGCTGCATCTGATCACCGAGACGTCGGGCAAGGCCTTCGTGGGCGACTGGATCGGACCATTCCAGCCCGGCCATCTGGTGCTGTGCGGGCCCAAGCTGCCGCACAACTGGATCTCGCTCGATGCGCCGGAAGGTGGTGCGGCCGGGCGCGATCGCGTCATCCAGTTTCGGCACGAGCCGATCGAACGTGCGGCGGTTGAAATTCCTGAATTGCGCGAGGTCATGCACCTGCTTGACCGCGCGCGCAACGGCATCGAATTTTTCGGCATGTCGGAGCGTGCGCGGTTGCATTGGGATCACATCAAGGCGTCGCGCGGTGTGCGGCGCTTCGGCGTGTTTTGCGACTTCATGGCCGACCTGTCGCAGTGCACCGACTACCGCTTGCTGTCGAGCGTTCAGATGCAGGGCGTCGAGGGCGATGCCGAGGTCGACCAGATCAACGGCATCGTCAACCGGATCACCGCCAACCTGGCCGAGCCGATTGCGATGTCGGATGTGGCGGCTGAACTGGGCATGAGCGAGAGCAAGTTCAGCCGGTTTTTCCGGCGCTCGACCGGCAACAGCTTCACCGATTTCGTGAACCGCGTGCGCATCAACAGCGCGTGCCACCTGCTGATGCAGACCGACCACTACGTGACCGACATCTGCTACCAGGTCGGCTTCAACAATGTGGCCAACTTCAACCGGCGCTTTCTGGAAATCAAGGGCATGACGCCCAGCGAATTCCGGCGGCAGGCCGATCACCGCTTCGGCGGATCGACGGTGCCGTTGAATGCTCTGGCACCACCGAGTCTTCAGGCGCCCACGCCGACCAGCACCGGCGTCGCGCGGTAGCGGTCCGGAAACACCTTCCTCAGGTTCTCGATTTTCGGTAGGTCGTTGAAGACGATGTACGGCTGATTCGGATTGCGCGTCAGGTAGTCCTGGTGATAGCCCTCCGCCGGAAAGAAGGCTTTTTGCGTTTCGATGGTCGTGGCGATCGGACCGCCGAAGGTCTTGGCCGCGTCGAGTTGGGCGATATAGGCCTTGGCGACGCGCGCCTGCTCGGGCGATTGCGCGAACACGGTCGAGCGGTATTGCGTGCCCCGGTCCGGCCCCTGGCGATTGAGTTCGGTCGGGTTGTGCGCGACCGAAAAGTAGATCTGCAGGATGCGGCCGTAGCTGATTTGCTTGGGGTCGTAGGTGATGCGAACGGCTTCGGCATGGCCGGTGCTGCCCGAGCCGACCGACTCGTACCTGGCCGTCTTCTCGTCCCCGCCGGCATAGCCCGACACTGCGCTCGTCACGCCCTTGACGTGCTGAAACACGCCCTGCACACCCCAGAAGCAGCCACCGGCGACAACGGCCGTTTCGGTGCCGGTAGCAGACGCTGCGGCGGCACTCGCAGCACTCGCAGTACTCGCCGCATCGTCGGTCGGTGCTGGAATGACGACCGCATTCTCGGCAGCGAACGAAGGCACTGCCTTCCAGAGTGCTGCGCCACCGAGCAATGCCACCGCGGAAAGCAGCGTGCGGCGTGCCAGCACCGAGCGTGTTGCCGATGCGGATGTGGCGGCGGAGACGGCGGAGACGGTTGCTCTGGCCTGATGGTTCGATTGTTTGTTGTTCATACGGGTTTCGCGTCCTTTCGTGCTTCTTCCAGCAATTGCTGAATAACCTGTTCCGACTTTTCGTATTCGCCTTCGCCGAAGTGGTGAAAGCGAATGCGGCCTTTGGCATCGACGAAGTAATGCGCCGGCCAATAATTGTTGTTGAAGGCGCGCCAGATGGCAAAGCTGTTGTCGATCGCAACCGGGAAAGTCACGTCGAGCTCGCTCACCGCACGCTTCACATTGTTGATGTTTTTCTCGAATGCGAACTCGGGTGCATGCACGCCGACCACAACGAGCCCTTGGTCTTTGTACTTGCGATTCCATTCGCGCACATAGGGCAGGGCGTTGCGGCAGTTGATGCAGCCGAAAGTCCAGAAGTCGACCAGCACCACCTTGCCGCGCAATTGCTCGGCCGTGAGCGGTGGCGAGTTGAGCCATTCGACGGCGCCTGAGAAGCTCGGTAACGCGCCTTCGTCAGGCAGCGAGAGCGGGGCGAACCGCGGCACGGCGGGCGCCTGCACCTTGATGAAGGCAGCGCGGTCGTTTGCAGTGGGGGGACGGGCAGCATCCGATGTCTGGTCGAGCGCCGCGTGCGGCCGCAGGCGCTCCAGCAAGCCACGCTCGATCGACGCACCGCCGCTGCCCGACGAGAGCTGCGCGAGCACGCCGGTGTCGAGGCCGAGCGACACCGCTGCAACGCCGGCCAGCACCGCGACGCCCAGGCCTTTGCGCAACCATTCGCCAGCGCCGATCGTCCGCTTGAGGAAGGCGAACACGCGGCCACCGAGCAGCAATGCGGCGGCAAGCGACGTCATGGCGCCGGCTGCGTAAGCCAGCAACAAAAGCGAGGTGTGAACGGTGGGCCCTTGCAGCGCTGCACCGGTGAGGATGAGCCCGAGCACCGGTCCGGCGCAGGGCGCCCACAGGAGGCCGGTTGCCACGCCGAGCAGCAGCGAGGGCACGACGGGGCTGCGTACGCCGCCGTCAGAAGCGACGCGCTGGTTTTGGCTGCGCGTCGCCGAATTCAATAGTCCGGAGCCGAGCGCGACCAGCGGCCGCGTGACGCGCTCCGCAAGGCGAGGCGCGATCAGCATCACACCCATGACCCCGAGCAGCACGATGGCCGCCATGCGTCCGTATTCATTGGCCTCGACGGCCCAAGCGCCGGCTACCGCACCGAGCGACGCGACGCCTGCGAAAGTCAGTGCCATGCCGACGAGCAGCGGCAACCCGCTCTTGACGAAAGGCTGGTCGACCCGCGCGAAGACGAAGGGCACCACGGGCAGGATGCAGGGCGCCAGGATGGTCAGCGCTCCGCCCAGATAGGACAGGATGAAATAGATCATGGGATCCTCAGGTTGGCGAAGCGCTGTCGGGAAAGGCTGGAACGCTTACTTCTTCATCTCATCCTTGCCCATCGAGTCTTTCTTCATGCCGTCTTTGGCCATGCCGTCCTTCGCCATCGAATCCTTCTTCATGCCGTCCTTTGACATCGAGTCCTTCGTCATGCCGTCCTTGGCCATGGAGTCTTTGCTCATCGAGCCCTTGGCCATGCCGTCGTCCTTTTTCATTTCGTCGGCGGCAAAGGCCGAGACGGAACCGATGGCCATGCAGGTGGCGATGAGTGCTGCGGAGAATTTGTTCATTTAAGTTGTCCTTCGAGTGAGTGGTTTGAAAAATAGAGAAGATAAAAATGGCGCGGTTCGAAATGAACTCGGCCTTGCGTTTCAGTAGCGCTGAGCCCTTCCGGGGGCTCAACTGCCGCCGAACCAGTTGTAGCCCTGGTCTTCCCAATAGCCGCCAGGGTAGGTGTTGGTAACGAAAATCGCCTTGATGTGTTTTGGGTTTTTGTAGCCCAGCTTGGTGGGCATCCGCAGCTTCATCGGGAAGCCGTATTTGGGGGGCAGTCGTTGGCCGTCGTAGGTCAACGTGAGCAGCGTCTGCGGATGCAGCGCGGTCGGCATGTCGATGCTGGTGTAGTAGTCGTCGGCGCACTTGAAGCCGACGTACTTGGCGCTCGTGTCGGCGCCGATGCGCTTGAGGAAATCGGCGAAGTGCACGCCGCCCCACTTGCCGATCGCGCTCCAGCCTTCGACGCAGATGTGCCGCGTGATCTGGTCTTGCTGCTGCATGGCGCGCAACTCGGGCAGCGTCCACTGGCGCTTGTCGGCGACCATGCCGGTGACCTCGAGCTTGTAGCTGGCCTCGTCGACTTCGCGGATCTCGTCTTCGCCGTAGTAGGCGTTGAAGGGAAACGGCCGCGTGATCATCGAGTCCGGATAGGTCGGCGCCAGTTGCGTCGGGTCGAAGATGAGGCCTTGCACCCTGTCGTTGAAGCGCGAGATGGTGGTGAGCGCAGCGTCGACGCCGGCGTTGTCGGTGATGCTGCAGCCTGTGAGCAGCGACAGGCCACCGAGCGTGAGCGTGCGTTGCAAAAAGGCGCGGCGCGCAGGCTGCTCGATGCGGCGGCCAATGAGCTTGCGGGCTTCGGCGAGGGCAGCGTCGGCATCGACGTTGTGCAGGGCTGGGCGTTTGAGAATGTTCATGCGGCTTCTCCGTTGTTGGCGGCTTCGCTTGTTGTCTTGCCTGCCGAGTTACCGGCATCTCCGCCGGCCCCGGCACGGCCGCTCAGCATCGTGAGCAAGGTCTTCGGCACCAGCGCGACCATCACCAGATGCACCGCGATAAAGCCCACCAGCAACGCCATCGCGACGAAGTGAATGCGGCGGGCCAAGTCATAGCCGCCCAGCAGATCGCGCAACACCGCGAATTGCACCGACTTCCAGAGCACCAGGCCCGACAGCACCAGCACGGTGATGTCGAGCATCACGAAGAGGTAGGCGAAACGCTGCACGCTGTTGTAGTGGCGCGGGTCGGCGTGCGACAGCTTGCCGTGCAGCGCGGCAAGCCCATCGCGCACGATGCCTCCGACTGAGAGTGGAAAGAACTTGCGGAACAGCCGACGGCTCACGATGTTGAGCGAGAGGTAGACGAGGCCGTTGGCGGCCAGCAACCACATCGCCGCGAAGTGCCACTGCAAAGCGCCGCCGAGCCAACCGCCGAGCGTGATCGCGCCGGGAATCTCGAACGGAAAGAACGGCGCCGCGTTGTAGATGCGCCAGCCGCTGGTCACCAGCATCAGCACGGCCAGCGCATTGAGCCAATGCGTGATGCGCATCCAGACCGGATGAATCGGCTTGAACTTCGGGGTGACTGAATCGCTTTGCATGGCTGGCATTCTTGGCCGTACCCGGTGGCCGATTCATCACGAAGAGTTCAATGAATCGTGATAACTCCCGCGGCCATATCGCGGGACAATCCGGCGACATGGAAACTGCCAAACGCGTGCTGATCGTCGAGGACGATGCCCACATCGCCGAGCTGCTGCGCATGCATCTGCACGACGAGGGCTATGCCGTGACGCACGCCGCCGACGGCCATGCCGGCATCCGCGAACTGGAGCGCGGCAGCTGGGACGCATTGATCCTCGATCTGATGCTGCCCGGCGTCGACGGCCTCGAGATCTGCCGCCGCGCCCGCGCCATGACGCGCTACACGCCGATCATCATCACCAGTGCGCGGTCCAGCGAAGTGCATCGCATCCTCGGCTTGGAGCTGGGCGCCGACGACTACCTCGCCAAGCCTTTCTCGGTGCTGGAGCTGGTGGCGCGGGTGCGGGCGCTGTTGCGGCGCACCGAGGCGCTGGCGCGCAATGCACGCATGGAGTCGGGCCGGCTCGATCTCGGCAACCTCGGCATCGACCCGGTGGCGCGCGAGGTGCAGGTCGACGGCAAGCCGATCGAGCTCACGCCACGCGAGTTCGATCTGCTCTATTTCTTCGCGCGCCACCCCGGTCGCGTGTTCTCGCGGCTCGATCTGCTGAACCAGGTGTGGGGCTACCAGCACGATGGCTACGAGCACACCGTCAACACGCACATCAACCGGCTGCGCATGAAGGTCGAGGCCGACCCCGCGGCGCCGCGGCGCATCCTGACCGTGTGGGGCCGCGGCTACAAGCTGGCGGCGGATGTCGAGGAGGCCGCCGCATGACGCGCTCGACGCCCTCCGGGTGGTCGATGCCGTCGAGCCTGTCGACGCGTCTGTCGATCGTCTTTGCGGTGCTGCTGCTGGCGTGCTTCGGCGTGTCGGCCTGGCTGCAGATGGCGGGCAGCGAACGACACGAGCAGGAAGTGACGCAGCGCCTGTCGATCGGCCTGGCCGCGCACATCGCCGGCAATGCCGAGCTGATGAAGCGCGACGGCCTCAACCCGTCGGCCGTGCACGAGCTGTTCGACCAGCTGATGGCGGTCAACCCGAGCGTCGAGGTCTATTTGCTGGACGCCGAGGGGCGCATCGTCGGACAAGCCGCGCCGCCGGGGCATCTGAAGCACGACCGCGTCAACCTCGGCCCGGTAAAGCGCTTGCTGGCGGGCGCCGCATTGCCGATTCTGGGCGACGACCCACGGGGCGGACTGGAAGGACAGGGTGTGTCTGGGGCACAAGGCGTGCAACCCTCGCGGGGCGGCCGCAAAGTCTTCAGCGCGGCACCGTTGAAGGTCGATGGCCGCGATGCAGGCTATGTGTACGTCGTGCTGTCCGGCGAAGACCGCGAAGCCCTGGTCGCGAACCTGGGCGCCGGCAACGTGCTGCGAACGACGCTGTGGTCGATGGCATGGGTCGCTTTGCTCGGCCTCATCGCGGGGCTGGTCGCCTTCCGGCTCATCACGCGGCCGTTGCGCCAGCTGACCGGCGCCGTGCAACGCTTCGAGCGCGATGGCGTCGCAGCCATCGATCCGGCAACGCCGGCCTTCGCACAGGTCGCACGCGGCGACGACGAGATCGCCACGCTCGGCAAAGCCTTTCAGAAGATGACGCTGCGCATCGCCGAGCAATGGCGCGAACTCACCGCGCTGGACCAGCAGCGCCGCGAACTCTTCGCCAACATCTCGCATGACCTCCGCACGCCCCTGACCTCGCTGCACGGCTATCTCGAAACCCTGCTGATGAAGGCCGATACGCTGGCGCTGGCCGACCGGCGCCGCTATCTCGAGATCGCGCTCGGCCAAAGCCGCAAGGTCGGCCGCCTGGCGCAGGAATTGTTCGAACTGGCGCGGCTCGAGTCCGGCGTGGTCAAGCCCGACAAGGAGAGCTTCGCGCTGGCCGATCTGGTGCAGGACGTGTTCCAGAAGTTCGAGCTCGCCGCGGAAGCACGCCGTCAGCGCCTGGTGCCGCAGATTGCGTCCGGCCTGCCGGTGGTCACGGCCGATCTGGGAATGATCGAACGCGTGCTGACCAACCTGCTCGACAACGCGATCCGCCACACGCCAGAGGGCGGCGAGATCGTCGTGCAATTGCGGCCCGCCGAAGCGGGGGAGGATGGTGTGGCCGGCGTACAGGTCGAGATCAGCGACACCGGCCCCGGTATCCCCAAAGAGCTGCAGCCCGTCCTTTTCACCCGCCCTGCCTTCTCGTCGTCCGGCGGCCGCAGTGGCGGCCTCGGCCTGATGATCGTCCGCCGCATCCTGCAACTGCACGGCAGCGAAATCCGCCTGCTCCCCCAACCCGGCAAAGGCGCAGTCTTCGCCTTTCAGCTCAGCTAAAAAACGAACGAAAAAAGGCCCGCACGAAGCGGGCCTTTTAGTTGGTGAGGTGCCGCAGCGGACACGAAGTGCCGCCAGCCTCCGGGGGGATCACATGCCCATGCCGCCCATGCCGCCCATGCCGCCCATGTCAGGCATGCCGCCGGCGCCGGCTTCGTCCTTCGGTGCATCGGCGACCATGGCTTCGGTCGTCAACAGCAGCGAAGAAACCGACGCTGCGTTTTGCAGTGCAGTGCGGGTGACCTTCGTCGGGTCCAGGATGCCCAGCTCGAGCATGTCGCCGTACGTGTCGTTTTGTGCGTTGAAGCCGAAGTTGCCCTTGCCGGCCAACACAGCATTCACGACCACGCTGGCTTCGCCGCCGGCGTTGTTGACGATTTCGCGCAGGGGCGCTTCGACGGCCTTCAACACCAGCTTGATGCCGGCGTCCTGGTCGGCGTTGTCGCCCTTGATCTTGTCGCCGACAGCTTGCTTGGCGCGCAGCAGAGCCACGCCGCCGCCAGCCACGATGCCTTCTTCGACTGCAGCGCGGGTGGCGTGCAGTGCGTCTTCGACGCGAGCCTTCTTTTCCTTCATTTCGACTTCGGTGGCAGCGCCGACCTTGATCACTGCAACACCGCCGGCCAGCTTGGCCACGCGCTCTTGCAACTTTTCACGGTCGTAGTCGCTGGTCGCTTCTTCGATCTGAACGCGAACTTGCTTCACGCGAGCTTCGATGTCTGCAGCAGCGCCGGCACCGTCGATCAGGATGGTGTTTTCCTTGCCGACTTCGATGCGGGCAGCCGAGCCGAGGTCGGCCAGGGTCACCTTTTCGAGCGTCAGGCCGACTTCTTCAGCGATGACCTTGCCACCCGTCAGGATGGCGATGTCTTCGAGCATGGCCTTGCGGCGATCGCCGAAGCCAGGTGCCTTGACAGCCACGACTTTCAGGATGCCGCGGATCGTGTTCACGACCAGAGTAGCCAGGGCTTCGCCTTCGACTTCTTCGGCAATGATCAACAGCGGACGGCCCGACTTCGCGACTTGTTCCAGCGTAGGGAGCAGGTCACGGATGTTGCTGATCTTCTTGTCGTAGAGCAGAACGAACGGGTTTTCCAGAATCGCGGATTGCTTTTCAGGGTTGTTGATGAAGTAAGGCGACAGGTAGCCGCGGTCGAACTGCATGCCCTCGACGACGTCGAGTTCGCTGTCCAGGCTCTTGCCGTCTTCGACGGTGATGACGCCTTCTTTGCCGACCTTGTCCATCGCGTCAGCGATGAGCTTGCCGATGGTTTCGTCGCTGTTGGCCGAGATCGAGCCGACTTGTGCGATTTCTTTGGACGTGGTGGTGGGCTTCGATGCCTTTTTCAGCTCGGCGACCAGGGCCGTGACAGCCTTGTCGATGCCGCGCTTCAGGTCCATCGGGTTCATGCCGGCCGCGACCAGCTTGAAGCCTTCGCGAACGATGGCTTGAGCCAGAACCGTAGCGGTCGTGGTGCCGTCACCCGCGTTGTCCGAAGTCTTGGAAGCCACTTCCTTCACGAGCTGGGCGCCCATGTTCTGGAGCTTGTCCTTGAGTTCGATTTCCTTGGCGACGGACACGCCGTCCTTGGTCACCGTGGGGGCGCCGAACGAACGCTCGAGCACGACATTGCGGCCCTTGGGGCCCAGGGTCACTTTGACTGCGTTGGCCAGGATGTTGACACCCTCGACCATGCGCGCGCGGGCTTCACCGCCGAAGACTACGTCTTTTGCTGCCATGTTTATTTACTCCGATGAGATGGGGTTGATTACTTCTCGACGACTGCGAACAGGTCGTCTTCCTTCATGACAAGCAGCTCGTCGCCATCGACCTTGACGGTCTGGCCGCTGTACTTGCCGAACAGAACGCGGTCGCCGACCTTGACGCTCATGGCGAGCAGTTCGCCCTTGTCGGTCTTCTTGCCCGGGCCAACGGCCAGCACTTCACCCTGATCGGGCTTTTCGGCAGCGTTGTCGGGGATCACGATGCCCGAGGCAGTCTTGGTTTCGCTTTCAATGCGCTTGACGATCACACGATCGGCCAAAGGACGAAGTTTCATAGCATCTCCTGAATAGAAACGGGTTTGGTTTGAGGGTGCCGGACCGAACGGCTGGCTGCCCAATCGACTGGAGGTGAGCGCTGTTAGCACTCGTCCTCAGCGAGTGCTAATGATAAGGGCATTCGTTCAGGTTTCAAGGGCGGATGTAAGCCGATGTAGGCGGCTTCTGGCGTGGGCTCGCGCTGTTGACCACGCCATATTTGTGCGTCGCCTGCACGAAAGTCGTGCGTCATCGAACAATAGACAGGAGACGACAAATGGACTTCGAAGGCATTTATTGCTTCGACACGGCCTCGGTGCGCTTTGCGTTCTATCCGGACGGCGACGACGGCGCCCGTATCCTCGGGCTGGTTTCAGAACAGACTTTACGGGACGTTTGCGGTGCTCGTGATGGCAGCAGCGAAAGCTTGCTAGCAACTTGCCGCAGTCACTTCAGCCTGATCCGGGACAAGGCGATCGAACTGTATTTCGCCGATCCCTCACGTGCAGTGGTGCTGACGACGGGCGACTTCGCTCTCCCGGCAATCCCGGCAATGCAGGCGTCGATGGTTTCATCACAAGCAGCCGGCGCTGCAGCCGGGGCCTGAACAAACAGCGCGCGCCGCATACGCGCTTCTCTCTGACACGCGAAGGCGCCCGGTGCCCTTCGCGGCGCTCGCCTTTGACCCAACAATGGCCTTGAACTTGCGGTCGTTGTCGTCGAGTCTCGGCCATCGATCATCGATTGAACGCAGCGAAAGTGTCCCTCGTGATTCCAGAAATCCGATCTCTCCATACCCAACCCGTCGATTCCCAATCCTCTGGTACCCAGTCTCGCCAGGCTCAGGACGCTTATCTCTTTCGCGAGGGCACCCATGCTCGGCTCTACGATCTGTTGGGCTGCCATGTGAATCCTCAAGGCGGCGCGTCGTTCGCGGTCTGGGCGCCCAACGCTGAGTCCGTCTCGGTTATCGGCGACTGGAACTACTGGTCCGGCGATGCCGATCCGCTGCAACTGCGCGACGACGGCACCGGCATCTGGCAAGGCTCGGTAGCAGACGCGCAGCCGGGCCAGACATACAAGTACCGCATTCGCTCGCGTGTCAACGGCTATGTCGTCGACAAGGCCGATCCGGTCGCGTTCTATGCAGAGCACGCGCCCGCTACCGCATCACGCATCTGGTCGATGGACTACGAATGGAACGACGACGCGTGGATGACATCGCGCGGCGCTCGCAATGCGCTTGACGCGCCGATGTCGACGTATGAGTTGCACCTGGGCTCATGGCGCCGCCACGATGGCGAGTTCCTCGGCTACCGCGAAATCGCGCGTCAGCTCGCTGAATACATGTTGAAGATGGGCTTCACCCATGTGGAATTGATGCCGGTCACCGAGCACCCGTTCTATGGTTCATGGGGCTACCAGACCACCGGCTACTTCGCGCCGACCTCGCGCTTCGGTACGCCGCAAGACTTCATGTACCTGGTCGACCATCTGCACCAGAACAACATCGGTGTGCTGCTCGACTGGGTGCCTTCGCACTTTCCGACCGACGAGCACGGGCTGCAGTATTTCGACGGCACGCATCTGTTCGAACATGCGGATCCGCGCCAGGGCTTTCACCCGGAGTGGAGTTCGAGCATCTTCAACTACGGGCGCAACGAGGTCCGCAGCTTTCTGACGTCGTCCGGCCTGTTTTGGCTCGACAAGTACCACCTTGATGGATTGCGCGTGGACGCGGTCGCGTCGATGCTCTACCTCGACTATGCGCGGAAAGACGGGGAGTGGATTCCCAACAAGTTTGGTGGTCGCGAGAACCTCGAGGCCATCGAGTTCTTGCAAACCCTGAACCGCGCGGTGTACCGCGAATTCCCCGATACGGTGACCATCGCGGAGGAGTCGACTGCCTGGCCCAACGTCTCGCGCCCCACCGACATGGACGGCCTCGGCTTCGGCATGAAGTGGAACATGGGCTGGATGCACGACGACCTAGCCTACATGAAGGAAGACCCGGTCTACCGCAAGTACCACCACGGCCAGATGACGTTTTCGCTGGTGTATGCCTTCAATGAAAACTTCGTGCTGCCGCTCTCGCACGACGAGGTGGTCTATGGCAAGGGCTCGCTCATCAACAAGATGCCGGGCGACCCTTGGCAGCAGTTCGCCAATCTGCGCGCGCTGTTCGGGTTCATGTGGGGACACCCTGGCAAGAAGCTGCTTTTCATGGGCGGTGAATTCGGCCAGCGCCGCGAATGGACGCACGACGGTGAGCTCGAATGGTGGTCGACGTCGCTAGAGGGCCACTCAGGCCTGCAACATTTCGTGGCCGAGCTCAACCGGGTGTACCGTGGCACGCCTGCGCTGTACCAACTCGACTTCAGCGCCAACGGTTTCGAGTGGATCGCGGCCGACGATGCGGATGCCAGCGTGTTCGCCTTCTTGCGCAAGGCGCACGATGGCACCGCTCCGGTGCTGGTGGTGAGCAACATGACGCCACTGCCCCGGACCAACTATCTGCTCGGCGTGCCGTTGGGTGGGGAGTGGCGCGAAGTGATCAACAGCGATGCCGGCGAATTCGGCGGCGCAGGATGGGGCAACCTGGGTGGTGTGGAGTCGTCGCCGGTGCGCTCTCATGGCCGGCCGCATTCTGTTTGCCTGACCTTGCCACCCCTTTCGACCCTTATTTTCCAATACGTGCCCCATGCAAAAAAAGCCAGCACCGCCCACTGAGGTCGCCGCAGTTTCCGAGACCGCCAAAGCGGCGCAGTCGACACCCGCAGCCCATCTTTCCTTGCCTTCAGACAGCGGCGGCGAGGGCCGCGTCCGTGCGGTCATCGATGCTGTGTTGCCCGCCGTCGATGCCGGCCGCTTCGCCATCAAGTGCGTTGCGGGCGACCTGGTGAAGATCACCGCGCATTGCTTCACCGACGGGCACGACGTGGTGCGCGCGATGCTGCGCTGGAGCGCGGATGCCGGTGATGGTGCGCGTGATTGGCACGAGGTACCGATGAAGGCGCTGGTGAACGATGTGTGGGAGGCCAGCTTCGCGCCGCCGTCGATAGGGCGCTTCGTCTACACGGTGGCGGCATGGGTCGACCCGTTCGAATCGTGGCATCACGAGATGACGCGTCGCATCGAGCCCGAAGACATCCGCATCGCGTCGCAGGTCGGCGCCATGGACATCATCGCCGCAGCGGCGCGGGCGCAGGTTGCGGACCGCGACACGCTCTTGCGCTGGGCCAAGGCGCTGCAGACCGCGGCGCTCGACGCTGACCACGACGCCAACGCACTCAAGGCCCTGGCGCTCGACGAAACGCTGGGCGAGTTGGCCGGCCGCTATCCGGACCGTCGCTTCGAGACGCGCTACGCCACCGAGCTGCCGCTCTTCGCGGATCGCAAACGCGCCCGCTTCAGCAGCTGGTACGAGCTGTTTCCGCGCTCTGCCTCGCCGGAGCCCGGTCGCCACGGTACCTTCAAGGATGTCGAGGCGCGGTTGCCAGCCATCGCCGAGATGGGTTTCGACGTCTTGTACTTTCCGCCGATCCATCCGATCGGGCGCACGCAACGCAAGGGCAAGAACAACGCTCTCGTCGCGGGTAAAGACGATGTCGGCAGCCCGTGGGCCATCGGTGCCGCGGAAGGCGGTCACAAGTCGATCCTGGCGGAACTGGGCACGCCGGACGAATTCAGGCAACTGGTGCATAAGGCGGCAGGCCTCGGCCTGGACATCGCGCTCGACATCGCCTTTCAATGCGCCCCCGACCATCCGTACGTGAAGTCGCATCCGGCCTGGTTTCGCTGGCGTCCGGACGGCACGGTGCAGTACGCCGAGAACCCACCCAAGAAGTACCAGGACATCTACCCGTTCAACTTCGAGAGCGACGACTGGCGCGCGATGTGGGTCGAGTTGAAGAGCGTATTCGATCACTGGATCGGCGAGGGCGTGAAGATCTTTCGCGTCGACAACCCGCACACCAAGGCGTTTCCGTTTTGGGAGTGGGCCATCGGCGAGGTCAAGAAGGAACATCCTGAAGTACTGTTCCTTGCCGAGGCTTTCACGCGGCCCAAGGTCATGCATCGACTGGCCAAGCTGGGCTTCTCGCAGTCATACACCTACTTCACCTGGCGCAACAGCAAGCAGGAGCTGACCGAGTACTTCATCGAACTGTCGACGGGCCCGGGCAGCGATTATTTCCGCCCCAACGTGTGGCCCAACACGCCCGACATCCTGCACGAGCAATTGCAGGGCGGCGAGGCGTCGCTCTACATGATGCGGCTGGTGCTGGCGGCCACCTTGTCTGCCAACTACGGCATCTACGGACCGGCCTACGAACTGCGCGACCACTTGCCCCGCAATTCTGGAAGCGAGGAATACCTCGACTCCGAGAAGTACCAGTTGCGTACCTGGAACCACGACGATGCGCAGAGCCTCGCGCCCTTCATCGCGCGGGTGAACCGCATCCGGCATGACAACCCAGCCCTTCAAGCCGACCGCAGTCTGCGCTTCTTGCCGGTCGAAAACGATCAGCTCATCGCCTATGCCAAAGAGTCCGAAGACGGGAGCAATGTGATCGTGACCGTGGTCAACCTCGACCGTTACAACGTGCAGTCGGGCTGGATCGGTCTGGACGCGGCGTCGATTGGCGTGGAGCCCGGCGAGTCGTTCCAGATGCACGACCTGCTGAGCAACCAGCGCTTCATCTGGCAGGGTGAATTTCACTTCGTCCAGCTCGACCCGCACGCAGTTCCCGCACATATTTTCGTGGTCCGTCGGCGCAGTCGCACCGAGCGTGATTTCGACTATTTTCTCTAGACTCCAAAAGCCTCGACGCCCATGAACGCACCCGTGCCCGCCCTTGCCCTCGAGACACCGGAGATCGACATCAGCGACGATCCGCAGTGGTATCGCGATGCCGTGATCTACCAGCTCAACGTCAAGGCGTTTTTCGATACCAACGACGACGGCGTCGGCGACTTCAAGGGCGTGACGGCCAAGCTCGACTACGTCAAGGATCTGGGCGTCAACACGATCTGGCTGATGCCGTTCTATCCGTCGCCGCTGCGGGACGACGGCTACGACATTGCCGGATACGACGATGTGCATCCGCAGTACGGCACGCTGGCCGACTTCCGCGAAATGATGGCCGAGGCGCACAAGCGCGGCCTGCGCGTCATCACCGAACTGGTCATCAACCACACGTCCGACCAGCACCCCTGGTTTCAAGCCGCGCGCAATGCGCCGCCCGGCTCGCCCGAGCGCAACTTCTACGTGTGGAGCGACACCGACCAGATCTATCAAGGTACCCGGATCATCTTCACCGACACGGAGAAGTCGAACTGGACCTGGGACCCGGTCGCCAAGCAGTTCTTCTGGCACCGTTTCTTCAGCCACCAGCCCGACCTCAACTTCGACAACCCGGCGGTGATGGAGGCGGTGCTGAAGACCATGCGCTTCTGGCTCGACATGGGGGTCGACGGGTTCCGGCTCGACGCCATTCCCTACTTGGTGGAGCGTGACGGCACCAGCAACGAAAACCTGCCCGAGACGCACGCGGTCATCAAGCAGCTGCGCGCGGCAATCGACGCCGAATACAAGAATCGCTTCTTGCTGGCCGAAGCGAACATGTGGCCCGAAGACGTGCGCGAATATTTCGGCGACGGCGACGAATGCCACATGGCGTACCACTTCCCGTTGATGCCGCGCATGTACATGGCGATCGCGCAGGAAGACCGGCATCCGATCGTCGAAATCATGCAGCAGACGCCGGAGATTCCGGAAGGCTGCCAGTGGGCCATCTTTCTGCGCAACCACGACGAGCTCACGCTCGAAATGGTGACCAGCAAAGAGCGCGACTACATGTACACGATGTACGCCGCCGACATGCGCGCGCGCATCAACCTGGGCATTCGGCGCCGCCTCGCGCCACTGATGGAAAACGACATCGATCGCGTCAAGCTCATGAACGGCATGTTGCTGTCGATGCCGGGCTCGCCGATCATTTATTACGGCGATGAAATCGGCATGGGCGACAACGTGTTCGTCGGCGACCGCAACGGCGTGCGCACCCCGATGCAATGGAGCCCCGACCGCAATGCCGGTTTCTCGCGTGCCGACCCGCAGCGGCTGTATCTGCAGCCGATCATGGACGCGATGTACGGATACGAAGCGCTCAACGTCGAGGCGCAGGCGCGCGATAGCAGCTCGCTGCTCAACTGGACCAAGCGCATGCTGGCGGTGCGCAAGACCAGCTTCGCCTTCGGCCGCGGCAAGCGCATTTTTTTGAAGCCGGGCAACCGCAAGATCCTCGCGTACCTGAGCGTCCACGAAGACGAAACGCTGTTGCACGTGTTCAACCTGTCGCGCGCTGCGCAGCCGGTCGAGCTCGATCTGTCGGCCTATAAAACGCGCGTGCCGGTCGAGATGCTCGGCCGCACCTCGTTCCCGCCCATCGGCGAGCTGCCTTACATGCTCACGCTGCCGTCGTTCGGCTTCTACTGGTTCCGTCTGGCGAGCGATGCCGCGATGCCGAGCTGGCACCAGGAAGAGGTGGCGCTGCAAGACCGGCCGACGCTCGTGCTGTTCGACGGCTGGACCAGCTTTTTCCGGGAGCGCGTGATGCCGTGGCGCATGGGCATGGCCGACCGCATGCGCGTGCAGTTCGAGACCGACACGCTGCCGCGTCACATCGAAATCCAGCGCTGGTATGCGACCAAAGGTACCGCCGTGTCGCGCGCCAGGCTGGCCGACTACGCTGTCTGGGAGATGCCGGGGTCCAGCTGGATGCTGCCCATCCTGAAGCTCGACGGACCGCCGGACGACGACACTTATTTCATGCCGCTCGCGCTGGCATGGGAAGACACTGAAGAAGAACGCGTCATGCGCCTGACGCCGGCCGCACTCGCCAAGATCCGGCAACAGGCCAATGTCGGCGTCATGGCCGATGCGTTCTACGACGAGCCTTTCTGTCGCGCTTTGGTGCAGGCGATCGAGGTCGGCAAGGAACTGACCACCGTCGGCGGCAAGATGAAGTTCAGCGCTACCGCCGCCTTCAAGGCTGCCAACATCGACGTGCGCGAGATGCCGGTGTCGCGCCCGAGTGCGATGAGCAGCAATACCGTCGTCACGCTGGACGACACCCTGTTCCTGAAGGGCTATCGCCGGCTGCGCGAGGGTGTGAACCCCGAGCTTGAGATGGGTCGTTTCCTGACCGATGTCGTGCACTACCCGAACTGCGTTCCCGTGCTCGGCGCACTTGAATATTTCGGCACCGATGGCCGCGTGATGACGCTGGCGCTGGTGCAGTCGCATGTGCAGAACCAGGGCGACGGCTGGGACTACACGCTCGGCTATCTCGAACGCTATCTGGAAGAGTTGCGTACCGCGGGCGCTGCAGCCGGCGAGGAGCTATCGACGGTCAAGGCGCATGGTGGTTTCCTGGCACTGGCTGCGATGCTGGGCAAGCGCACGGCTGAGCTGCACCTGGCATTGGCCACGCGCACCGGCGATGCAGCCTTCGATCCCGAGCCGCTGGCGGCGGCGGACGTGGCCGGCTATCGCGACCGCGCCGTCGCCGAATCGAACGGCACCCAGGCCTTGCTGCGCGAACGCATCGGGCAGCTGCCGGCATCGGTTCAGGTGTATGCGCAGGCATTCCTGTCGAGCGGTGCGGCCCTGCACACACGGCTCGCTGCAGCGCACGGTGCCTCGCAGGTCGGCGGTATCAAGACGCGCTACCACGGCGACTACCACCTGGGGCAGGTGCTGGTCACGGCCAACGACTTCGTCATCATCGATTTCGAGGGCGAGCCGGCCCGCACCTTCCAGGAGCGGCGCGCCAAGGGCTCGCCACTGCGCGACGTGGCCGGCATGCTGCGGTCGTTCAACTACGCACGCTGGTCGGCACTGCGCCGCATCGCGCAGACCGCTGAAGAGCTGGAGCGGCTCGAGCCCGACGCCAAGGCCTGGGAATCCGCAACGCGCGATGCCTTTTTGCAATCGTATACGGCGACCCTGTCCGGCAAGGGCGCGGCATCGATCGATATCGAATTGCTGCGCCTGTTCGAAATCGAAAAGGCGCTGTACGAGCTGCGCTACGAACTCAACAATCGCATCGACTGGGCTCAGGTTCCGCTGCAAGGCGTGCTGGCACTGATCGACTCGAACGCCGCGCGCTGAGGCGCGTTCGTTCCTTCACTGGAGACACATCATGGAAAGCTTCGGCATCCAACTCGAACCCTTGCGCGCCGTACTGTTTCAGGTCGGTGCCTTCATCCCGCGACTGTTGATCGCCATCGTGGTGATCATCGGTGGCTGGCTCATCGCCAAGGTGGTGCGGCTGGTCGTCACCAAGGCGTTGCGCGCCATCAACTTCAACGTGCTCACGGAGCGCGCGGGGCTCGACAACTTCTTGCGGCAGGGCGGCGTGGCGAGCGACACCACTGCCATCTTCGGCATCCTGGCGTACTGGCTCGTCATCCTCGCGGCGCTGCTGATCGCCTTCAACGGCCTCGGCCTGACCTACATCACCGACTTGTTGGGGCGCGTGGTCTGGTTCGTGCCCAACGTGTTCGTCGCGCTGCTGGTGCTGGCCTTCGGCTCGTACTTCGCCAAGTTCGTCGGCGACACGGTGCTCGCCTATTGCCGCAACATCAAGCTGCAGGACGCGGCCTTCGTCGCCAAGCTGGCGCAGTACGCCATCATGGTTTTCGTGGTGCTTATCGCGCTTGACCAGGTCAGGGTCGGCGGCGACATCGTGCGGCAGAGTTTCCTGGTGATTCTGGGCGGCATCGTTTTTGCACTGGCACTGGCCTTTGGCCTCGGCGGCAAGGACTGGGCGGCCGAACGCATCGAGCAGTGGTGGCCGCGTGACAAGAAAAACATCAAGGACTCCGTGGACGACAAGCTCCGATGAAAAGCACTGAAACGACCAGAGCATGAAGCGCAGACACGCCATGCCTTTCGGCGCGACGGTGTTGGCCGAGGGCGGAGTTTCGTTTCGCCTGTGGGCGCCGTCGATGACACCTGTGGTGCTGGTGCGTGAGCCGCAGGCCGGTCATACAGAGGCGCCGGTCGAGCATCCGATGCTGCTGGAAACCGATGGGTTCCACTGTGTCACCGTGCCCGAGGCGAGTGCCGGCGACCTCTACCGCTTTCGCATGCCCGATGGATTGCGCGCGCCCGATCCGGCATCGCGCTACAACCCGAACGATGTGCACGGCGCCAGCCAGGTCATCGACACGGGGGCCTATGAATGGCGCGACGAAGCTTGGCGCGGCCGCCCCTGGTCGGAAGCGGTGATCTACGAACTGCATATCGGCACGTTCACGCCCGAAGGCACTTTCACGGCGGCCACTGCGCGACTTGCGGCACTCGCCGAACTGGGCGTGACGACGATCGAGGTGATGCCGCTCGCCGACTTCCCCGGCCTGCGCAACTGGGGCTACGACGGCGTGCTGCAGTACGCACCCGATGCGACCTACGGCAAACCTGACGAGCTCAAGGCGTTCGTCGACGCAGCTCACGGGTTCGGCCTGATGGTGCTCATCGACGTGGTCTACAACCACTTCGGGCCTGAAGGCAATTACCTGCATGCGTACTGCCCGCAGTTCTTCAATCCGGCACACCAGACGCCATGGGGCGCCGCCATCAACTACGACGGCGAAGCATCGCGCACGGTACGCGACTTCTTCGTCCACAACGCGCTTTACTGGGTCGAGGAATATCACTTCGACGGTCTGCGCATGGACGCCATCCACGCCATCCGCGACGACTCGCCACAGCACATCATTCGCGAAGTGACAGAGACCTTGCGCGTCGGTCCGGGGCGCACGCGGCATATTCACGTGGTGCTCGAAAACGAACTCAACGAAGCGTCGTTTCTAGAGCGTGACGACGGTGGCCGCCCGCGCGACGGCACGGCCCAGTGGAACGACGATCTGCACCACGCGGCCCACGTGCTGACCACCGGTGAAACCGATGGCTACTACGGCGACTACGCCGATGTGCCGGTCGCACAATTCGGCCGCGCGCTGGCGGAAGGCTTCGTCTACCAAGGCCAGCCTTCGCCTTACCGCGAAGGCGAGACGCGGGGCGAGTCGTCGATGCATTTGCCGTCGGCCGCCTTCGTGTCGTTCTTGCAGACGCACGACCAAGTCGGCAACCGCGCTTTCGGCGAGCGCATTCATGCACTCGGCGACGAGGTCTTGCTGCACGCTGCTTATGCCTGCGTGCTGTTGTCGCCGCATGCACCGATGCTTTTCATGGGCGAGGAGTACGCAGCGTCGACGCCGTTCCAATACTTCTGCGACTTCGGGCCTGAGCTGGCCGAAGCCGTGTCGAACGGTCGGCGCGAGGAGTTCGGCCGCTTCGCGACCTTCTCGACCGATGAAGCCCGCGCGCGCATTCCCGATCCGAACGCCGAGTCGACGTTCCTCGCGTCGAAGCTTCGATGGGACGAGCGCGAGATCGAACCGCATGCGCGGTGGCTGCGCTTCATCGGTGATTTGCTGGCCGTGCGACAGAGTGCGGTCGTGCCGCATCTGACGGGCCTGCGCGGTGCCGGCACCTTTTCGTGCGATGGAGATGGCGGGATTCTTCGAGTCGTCTGGCAGCTCGACGGCGGGCTTGCAGCGGCCACCACGCTTTATGTGCTGGCCAACTTCGGCCGCGACAGCGCTGACGGCATCGTCATGCCGCGCGGCCACATGATCTACAGGTCGGACGCAGAGCCGACCGGCGACGCCACCTTGCGCCTTGCGCGCGGTGGCGTTCTAGTCACCCTCGAGGAGCCTTCGAATGTCTAGTCCCCGCGCGCACAGTGATATCGAGGCCGTGCAACGCCTCTGCGCGCACTTCGGTATCTCGACCGACTATCACGACGTCTGGGGCAATCACCATCGCGTCGCGCGAGAGCATCTCGTGGGCTTGCTCGCGGAGTTCGATGTGGTGCTCGACGACACGCTCGATGCGACAGCGGCACTCGATGCAGCTCAACGTGGGGACTGGTCCGAGACGCTTCCGCCGGTGCTGGCCATGCAGGCGGGCGCCGCCGAATGGTCCATCGCGCTGCGCCTGCCGGCGACCGCGCACCACGTGCGCTGGCGGCTCGAAGAAGAGGGCGGCGCAGTGCACGGCGGCGAGATCGATGCGCGCGCGTTGCCCGATACCGCCTATGCGGAGCTCGATGGCATCGGCTGGTACGAACGTCGGCTGACGATGACGCTGCGTCTGCCCGCGGGCTACCACCGTTTCAGCATCGAGGGCGCCACCGCGCCGCATGGCGGAGCCGTCGCAGGCACTTCGACTGGCAAGCCAAGCGGGCCCTATGTTCACGCCACGACACTCGTCATCAGCGCGCCCGAGCACTGTCATCGGCCGGTCGCACTGCAAGGCGACGGCCGCATCTGGGGGCCAGCGGTGCAGCTCTATTCGCTGCGCTCCCAGCACAACTGGGGCATCGGTGACTTCGGCGATCTGGCGCAACTGGTCGGCATCATGGCCGAGCGCGGCGCCGACATCATCGGCCTGAGCCCGCTGCATGCGCTGTTCTCGCACAACCCCGCGCATACCAGCCCGTACAGCCCGTCGTCGCGGCAGCAGATCAATGTGCTGTACATCGACGTACAGGCGGTCGATGAGTTCAACGCGTGCGATCCGGCGCGGCGCCTGCTGCGCTCGGCCAGTTTCCAGTCACGCCTCGCCGACCTGCGAGCGACATCTCTGGTCGACTATCCCGGCGTGGCTGCCGCCAAGTTCGAAGTGCTCGAACTCCTGTTCGCGCACTTTCGCGCGCAGCATGTATCGGCCGACGGTAAGAGCGCTTCGACCGATTCGCGCAGCACGCGTGGCGAAGCCTTCTTTGCCTTTGTCGAAGAGCGAGGCGAGGCCTTGCGTCGGCATGCGCTGTTCGAGGCGTTGCAAGCGCACTTTCATCTGATCGACGACTCGATCTGGGGCTGGCCGGTGTGGCCCGATGCCTACCGCGACCCGGCTTCGCCCGAGGTCGCCGCATTCGCCTCGGAGCATGCCGATCGCGTGCTGTTCCATCTCTACCTGCAATGGGTCGCCGTCGAGCAACTGGTGCGGGTGAACTCGCGTTGCAAGGCGCTCGGACTCGGCATCGGCCTCTTCCTGGATCTTGCTGTGTCTGTCGATCGCGGTGGCTCCGATGTGTGGGGCGAGCCGTCGGCTTTCGGTGCTGGCGCCAGCGTCGGCGCGCCGCCGGACGAGTTCAATCCGAACGGCCAGAGCTGGGGCTTGCCGCCCTTGCGGCCAGACCATCTGCGCGCCAGCGGCTACCGCATCTTCATCGAGACCTTGCGCGCCAACATGCGCGGTGCGGGCGCCTTGCGTATCGACCACGTGATGGGGCTGATGCGCCTGTTTTGGGTGCCCCAAGGACGCACCGCACGCGATGGCGCTTATGTGCACTACGCGCTGCACGAGATGATGGCGATCGTCGCGCTCGAGAGCCAACGCAACCATTGCATGGTGGTGGGCGAAGACCTCGGCACCGTGGCCGACGAGATGCGCGCAGCGCTGTCCCGGTCCGAAGTGCATTCGTATCGCCTCTTGTACTTCGAGCGCTGGCCCAACGGCGACTTCAAAGCGCCTGCCGAGTACCCGCGTCATGCGCTGGTCGCCGTCAGCACGCACGACCTGGCCACGCTGGCCGGCTGGTGGTCGAGCCACGACCTGCGCCTGCGCTGGCAACTCGGCTTGTTCCCCGATGAGCAAACCTTCGAAAAGCAATTGCTCGATCGTGCGCAGGAGCGCGTGCGCCTGCTGCTGGCGGTGCAGCATGCCGGGCTGCTGACGGGCGAGCAGGTGGCCGAGGCGACCGGCAGCCAGACCTTGCCTTCGCTCGCGGTGCAGGCCGTGCACCTGTACCTGGCGATGGCGCCCTCGGCGCTGATGCTGGTCCAGCTCGAAGACGCTCTGGGTTCGGTCGAGCAGGCCAACCTGCCCGGCACGACCGACCAGCAGCCGAACTGGCGTCGCAAGCTGCCGATCGATCTCGATGCCGTCGGTGCCGATGGCGATGCGCGCAAGCTGTTCGACGCGATGGCCCAGGTGCGACCGCGTGCAGCCGTGGCGGGTTCCGCGATGGCCGCGGGCGTGCAGACACGCGTGCCGCGCGCCACTTACCGGCTCCAGTTCCACAAGGATTTCGGCTTCGACGATGCGGTCCGCATCCTTCCGTATCTCGCGCAGCTCGGCGTGAGCCATGTGTACTGCTCGCCGATCCAGCGGGCACGCGCCGGCAGCATGCACGGCTACGACGTGGTGGCGCACGACGAAGTCAACCCGGAGATCGGCGGTGCCGAAGGCTTCGCGCGATTCATCGGCGCCTTGCGGCAGCACGGTCTCGGGCAATTGCTCGACATGGTGCCCAACCACATGGGCGTGCTGGGCGCCGACAACGCATGGTGGCTCGACGTGCTCGAGAACGGCCAGGCGTCGCACTTCGCGCAACACTTCGACATCGACTGGCAACCGCTCAACATCGAGCTCACCGGCAAGGTGCTGCTGCCTGTGCTGGGCGGCCACTACGGCGAGGTGCTGCAGAACGGCGAGATCGCGCTGCGCTTCGACGCTGCCGAGGGCAGCCTGGCGCTCAACTATTTCGAGCATCGATTTCCGCTGGCGCCCGAGAGCTATACCGACGTGTTGCTGGCTGCATCGCGACACGTCGAAGACGCCGATGTCGCAGCGGGTGCCGCGAGCATCGCGTCGGCCTTTGGCCATCTGCCGGGTCGCAATGAAACCGAGCCGCAGGCGCGCGCCGAGCGTGCGCGCGACAAGGAGCTGCTGAAGGCGCGTCTGGCGCGTCTGTGCACCAGGTCGCCAGCGCTGACCGAAGCCATCGCAGCGTCGGTCGACACGGTGAACAGCGATGACACTCGCGATCGGTTGCACGCGTTGATCGAAGCGCAGGCCTATCGCCTGGCTTACTGGCGCGTTGCGGCGGACGAGATCAACTACCGTCGCTTCTTCGACATCAACGATCTGGCCGCGTTGCGCATGGAGCGCGACGAGGTGTTCGAGGACACGCAATCATTCGCTCTCGACCTGGCCGCAGCCGGCGTGGTGGACGGGCTGCGTATCGACCATCCCGATGGTCTGTACGACCCGGCCCGCTACTTCCTGCAATTGCAGCAAGGCTATGCGCGGAGGGCGCGCCTGACGTTGCCCGATGTCGATGTGCAGGGTCGACCGGCGCGCCCGCTCTATGTCGTCGCGGAGAAGATCGCGGCGGCCAACGAAGAGGTGCCGGAGAGCTGGCATGTGCACGGGACCACGGGCTACCGCTTTGCCAACGTCGCCAACGGCGTGCTGGTCGATGCCGCGGCGGGGCCTGAGGTCGAACGCATCTGGCGCGACTTCAGCGGTGTCGATGCGTGCTTCGAGGCGCTCTCGCATGTCGGCAAGCGCGACGTGATTCGCACCGCGCTGGCGTCCGAACTCAACGTGCTCGCGACAGAGTTGGTGCGCCTCGCGCGCGCCGATCGCAGCACGCGCGACTACACGCTCAACGCGCTACGCCGCGCACTCGCCGAGGTCGCGGTGTGCCTGCCGGTGTACCGCACGTACTTCGTGCACAGCGCTTCGGAGCAAGACCAGCACTTCATCGCGCGCGCGGTGGAAGAGGCGCGGCGGCAGAGCCAGGATTCGGACTTGTCGGTGTTCGACTTCGTGCACCAGAGTCTGCTGGGCGAAGCCGTGCCACTGGCATCGGATGATTTGCAAGGGCGCGTGCGCCACTTCGCGCGGCGCTTCCAGCAGTTCAGCGCGCCGGTGTCGGCCAAGGGGGTCGAAGACACGGCCTTCTACCGTTACTTTCCGCTGAGTTCGCTGAACGAAGTGGGCGGCGAGCCGGGCACCTTCGGCATGACGGTGACCGAGTTTCACAGCGCCAGTGCCGACCGCGCGCTGCGCTGGCCGCACACCATGCTGGCGACGTCCACGCACGACAACAAGCGCTCCGAAGACGTGCGCAACCGCATCGACGTTCTTTCGGAAATGCCGGCTGCGTGGCAAGCCGCGTTGACGCGATGGTCGGAGATGAACCAGCGCGTGCGCGACCGGCTTGAAGCCGAAGGCGCGCCGAGCGATTCACCTTCGCGTGCCGACGAATACCTGCTCTACCAAACCCTGCTCGGCACGCTGCCACCTGGTGGACTCGACGATGAAACGCTCGCGCCGTATGTCGAGCGCATCGTGCAATACCTGTTAAAGGCGGCGCGAGAGTCGAAATCGCACACGCGATGGACCGCGCCCGACGAGGCCTACGAAGCGGCGCTCGAAGGCTTCATACGCGGACTGCTGGCCGGCGTGCAGGGCAACGTGTTCCTGCGCGATTTGCAGGGTTTTGGCGATACCGTGGCCTGGCTCGGCGCGTGGAACAGCATCACGCTGATGTTGCTCAAGTACGGCTCGCCGGGCGTTCCCGATCTGTACCAGGGCAACGAGTTGATGGACCTGAGCCTGGTCGATCCGGACAACCGCCGACCGGTCGACTACGACTGCCGGCAACGCTGGCTGCAACAGCTCGATGACTTGCCGCAAGGGCGGGGCATGGCCGATGAAGTGGGCTCGCTGGCACGCGCACCGCACGATGGCCGGGCCAAGCTGTGGGTGGTGCGGCGCCTCCTGGCATTGCGTCGCGACAAGTCTGCTTTGTTCCGCGACGGCGGGTATGCCGCGCTCGGCATCGACGGCCCGAAGTCCGAGCATGCATTGGCGTTCGAGCGGCGGCTCGACGACGATGTGCTCATCGTCGCGGCGGTGCGCCGATTCGCAGGGCTCACTGCGACGACCGGGCCGGACAGCGGCGTACCTGCATTGCCGGGTGGCGAGTTCTGGCAGGGCACGGTGCTTCGTCTGCCGAATGCGCCCGAAGGCAGCGCGTGGGAAAACTTGTTGACCGGCGAACGCCTGGTCGTCGAGCAAGGCGCGCTGCAGCTCTCATCGTTGTTCGGCAAGTTCCCCGGTGCGGCGCTCGTGCCGTGGTCGAATCGTTCGGCCTGAAGCGTCGATGCTTCAGGAGATGCCGGGCGTCACAGCAAGTCGCTTGGCACGAACCAGGAGAAGAACAGCAGCTTGAGCCGCACGATCATGCTGGCCTCGGGCTCGTCGTTCAAGACGTCGCCCGTGCCGTCGGTGCTGAACCACTGAACCTGATCGGTGCCGGGCTTCAGCGCCAGCCGGTACACCCCCTGTGCTTCATCGATCTGAAACGCTTCGATGAGCTGGTGCGCCAGCTCGAAGCTTTGCACCCGAACGCCTAACTCGGTGTTGAGGCGGGCCGAACGCGGATCGAAATTCATCGAGCCGACCAGCACCGATTCGCGATCGATCAGCGCGAGCTTTGCGTGCAGACGGCCTCGCGATTGTGCGAACGTCTTGCGCAAGTTGAGGCTGCGCTTGATCTGCACCGAGCTGACTTCGTACAGCTCGACGCCGAGCTTGAGCATCGCGACCCGATAGTTGTTGTAGTTGATGTTGACCAGTGGCTCGTCGGTGTCGGCAAGCGAATTGGTCCCCACTGTCATGTTGACGCCGCGCCCGCGCAGCCGCCGCATCTGATCGAGGCCGGCATCGCCGGGAATGAAGTACGGCGAGATCACCACGATGTCGGATTTGGCGGTGTCGAAGAGCGTGTGCGTGCGGTCGGCCAGCGTCTGCGGCGAGCTGAAGCGGCCGGTGATGGAACTGCCGCTGCCTTCGTCGAGCGCCTTCAATGGACTGTCGGCGGCCGCGGTCGCGCTGGCACGGATGAGTTCGATGCGGCCTTGCGCCAAGGCGGCGCCGATGGGCGCATCGCCGAACATGTCGGCGTCGGGCACGGGCGCCGGTTCTGGTGCCGAAGTCGGCGCAGTCAGCACGTCGAAGTTGGCGCGCAGCTGTTCTCGCGAGGCGTGTGGCACGACGATGCGCGCCAACGAATAGACCACCTCGCTGTTCCAGTAGGTGTCGAAGAGCGCCGACAGTTCGGTCACGACCGACCCGGCCATCATCAGGTCGAGGTCGATGAAGTTGTCGCCGGCACCGCGCAGGAAGTATTCGTCGGCGAGATTGCGACCGCCCGCGATCGCCATCGCGCCGTCGGCCACGAAGAGCTTGTTGTGCATGCGGTGGTTGAGTCGTCGGAACTCGCTGGCAAAGCTGATCCAGCGCGTCGCCATGCTCTCGCGGCCGGAGGCGAACGGGTTGAACAGGCGCACTTCGACATTCGGGTAAGACGCCAGGCCGAGGAGCATCGGATCGAGGCCGCCCGTGTAGAAATCGTCCAGCAGCAAGCGCACCCGCACACCGCGCAAGGCGGCGTTGCGCAGTTCTCGCAAGATCAATTTGCCGGTCTTGTCGTTGCCGAGCAGGTAGTACTGCAGGTCGAGCGACGACTGTGCGCGGCGGATGAGCTGCAGCCGCGCATCGAGGGCGAACTCGGGTTGCGGCAGGGCACGAATGCCCGACAGCGCGGTGCTCCCGTCGGGAGGCTCGGCACGGTAGGGCGCGGTGAGGCGCCCCAGTTCGGTCGTGGTCGATGCCGCGATTGCATGCACCGGTGGCGCGGTCGAAGGTGCGGGCAAACCGGCACAGGCGTTGAGCAGCAGCACGGCCAGGGCGAATGACCAGCGCCAGAGGGACGAGCCGCAGTGAAAGACGATGCGCATGCAGTTCCGGCGGTTGAAGACAATCAAGACGATGAGGGGGTCGGGATCGCAGTGGCCCGGGAACCGGAGCATATGCGGGTGTAGACACCTGCAGCAAAATCGATCCGATGAAACGACACATCCTGAAGGTCGCCGCTTTCCAGTCGATCGCTGCGCTGTTGGCGCAAGGGCTCGTGAGTGTGCCTGCCGGTGCCCAGACCGCGACGGATACGGCGCCCACGCTGTCCACGTTGCCCGCAATCACCGTGTCGACGCCCCGTGGCGCTGCCTCGCCTTTCGATGTCGCCGGCTCCGTCGACCGGGTCGAAGGCAGCGATCTGCGCAACGACAAGCTGCAGGTCAACCTCTCTGAAAGTCTGGGCGCGGTGCCCGGCCTGCTGGTGCAGAACCGCCAGAACTATGCGCAAGACCTGCAGTTGTCCATACGCGGCTTCGGTGCCCGATCGACCTTCGGCGTGCGTGGGGTGCGCATCTACGTCGACGGCGTTCCGGCCACGTTGCCGGACGGGCAAGGCCAGACGTCGAACATCGACATCGGCTCGGTCGATCGCGTCGAGGTGCTGCGCGGACCTTTCTCGGCGCTCTACGGCAACTCGTCGGGCGGCGTGATGCAGGTGTTCACCGAAAACGGAGCGGGACCACCCAAGCTCAGCTATTCGTTTGCCGCTGGCGCCTACGGTGCGTTGCGCCAAAGCACGATGGTCAGCGGCTCGTCCGGCGCCGTCGATTACTTGCTGAGCGGCAGCCACTTCAGCATCAATGGTTACCGCGCGCACAGCGCCGCGCAACGCGACATCGTCAACGGCAAGCTGGGCATCGCGCTGGACAACGGCGACAAGCTCACGCTGGTGGTCAACAGCGTCCACTTGAAGGCGCAAGACGCACTCGGCCTCACGGCGGACCAGTACGCGATGGCTCCCCGCAGCGCGCCACTCGCGGTGCAATACGACACGCGCAAGACGGTCGATCAGACCCAGGCCGGCCTGACCTACGAGCGGCGTATCGACGCGTCGCAAACGTTGCGTCTGATGGTCTACACGGGCGAGCGAAAGACGACGCAGTTTCAGGCGATCCCGCCATCGGCTCAATTGAATCCGCTGCAGTCGGGCGGCGTGATCAATCTGGCACGCGACTACGGCGGCATCGACTTGCGCTGGTCTGCCAAGCTGCAACTGGCTGACCGTCCCTTCGACATCGTCGCGGGCCTGGCGTACGACAGCCTGCGCGAATGGCGTACGGGCTATGAAAACTACATCGGTCGCATCACGGCGCCCATCCTCGGCGTGCAGGGCCGGCTGCGTCGAAACGAGCGCAACACGGTGTGGAACCTGGACCCCTACGCGCAGGCGACGTGGCAGTTCGCCGAGCGCTGGACGCTCGAAGCCGGCGTGCGACGCAGTGCGGTGCACTTCGATTCGCAAGACCGCTACATCATCGGCGCCAACGGCAATGACAGCGGCAGCGCCCGGTACGAAAAGACCTTGCCTGTCGTGTCACTGCGCTACGAGGTGACACCGGATGTGGCGGTGTACACCTCGGCCGGTCGCGGTTTCGAGACGCCGACGCTCAACGAGCTGTCGTACCGCGCTGGCGGCGCCAGCGGACTCAACTTCGCGTTGCAGCCGGCCGTCAACGACAGCTTGGAAGTAGGGGCCAAGGCCAAGGTCGGCGGTGGGTTGCTGACCGCCGCGTTGTTCCGCACCGGCACGCGCGACGAAATCGTCACCAACACCAACATCGGCGGTCGGGCCACCTTTCAGAATGCGGGGCGTACCCGCCGCGATGGGTTCGAGTTGGGGTGGCAACACGAGACCGCGAACTATTGGCGCACGCAGCTCGCCTACACCTTGCTCGACGCGCGTTACCGGGATCAGTTCTGCTCGCCGTCACCTTGTGCCGCGAACAACACCGTGGCGGCCGGCAATCGAATACCTGGCATCGCGAGGCAGTCGGTCTTCGCGTCGTTCGGCTGGGCGCCTCCGGAGGGCTGGCATGCCGGTGCGGAGCTGCGGGCACTGAGCCGCATCCAGGCCAACGATGTCAACAACGCGCGCGCGCCAGGCTACATGCTGGCCGCACTCGAAGCGGGCTATGCGAAGCGGCTCGAGCATTGGGAGTTGAACGCCTTCGCGCGCGTCGACAACCTGTTCAACCGACGCTATGTCGGCTCGGTCATCGTGAACGAAGGCAATGCGCGGTACTACGAACCGGCGCCCGGGCGTAACTGGACGGTGGGCGCGGGCGCTTCCTATCACTTCTGAGGCGATGCGCGCCGGCTTGCAAAGTCGGCAATGGGCTGCGAGTTGCAGGGACAAGGCGGCTGAGAGTCCCGCACACCAGCGCCACAGGCTAGGCTGCAACGCGAGCTCGCATTCCAGAGCCGTCAATGACCGCCGTGACTTACCGAGCCTGACGTTCCAACTTTTTAAAGACCTTCTATGCCAGACGACGAACGCTGTTGCGGAACCGGTACCTGCATCATCGATGCGCGGGGCCACTGCTGGTGCGGCCAACAATGGGACGGAGAAAAAATGTGCCGTCCCAGCCAGCTCGGAGCACCCTCTGGCACGCCCGAAGCGCCGCAAAAGCAGCTGGGCACCCAAGCAGAATCCCCTTGACCGCAACTGTCCCTCGGGGCCCGACCCGTTGGGCCCAGGTGCTTGGCTACGGCGGCTTGATGCCGTTCGCCGGGCTCGCGTTTGCGGTCTGGCTGCTGGAGCCGACCGACCGTGCCCGCAGCCTTTCAGCTCTGGTGGCCTACGGCGCTTCCATCCTCGGTTTTTTGGGTGCCGTCCACTGGGGCCTTGTCATGCGCGATGCGTCGGGTGGTCGGTCGACCGGTTCGCTCGTGTGGGGCGTGACACCCGCTCTGGTCGCCTGGATCGCGTTGCTGATTGACCCGGCAACGGGTCTCTGGGTGGTCGTCGCCGGACTTTGGGCATGTTTTGCGGTGGACCGAGTGACGTACCCCGATTTCGGAGTTCGCGGCTGGCTGCCGATGCGTCTGGTGCTGACTGTGGTCGCGAGTCTTTGCTGCGCTGCAGGTGCGATAAGGGTGATGCAATGAATGCGCTGCAACAAATTGCGCTGCGACCGAACACCAGGACCTGGCGCCGACCTTCCGCGACAGGGTCTACGTGATCCCGAGCCCTGATGCCGCCATGACAGGCCTCAACGATGCAGATATCTCGCGCATCGTTGAAATGGCCTGGGAAGATCGCACCGCATTCGAGGCGATCGCGCTGCAGTTCGGTCTGAACGACTCGGCGGTCGTCGCCCTCATGAGGCGTCAGTTGAAGCCCGGCTCGTTCAGGACCTGGCGCAAACGAATGGCCGGCCGGGTGACCAAACATGCGGCGCTGCGCAGCGCCGAAGTGCAGCGCCACCGCGCGACCCACACGCGGCAGTAGCGAGCGTCGCCCGCCTTACAGGCCAGCGGCTGCCCGCAGCTTGGGCGCGATGCTGGTGTTTTCCCAGGTGAACTCGGGCTCTTCACGGCCGAAGTGGCCGTAGGCGGCAGTCTTCTGGTAAATCGGGCGGAGCAGGTCGAGCATCTGGATGATCCCCTTGGGACGCAGGTCGAAATGCTCGCGCACCAGGGCGGCGATCTTCTCGTCGGAGATCAGGCCAGTGCCTTCGGTGTAGACCGTGATGTTCATCGGCTCGGCCACGCCGATCGCATAGGCCACCTGGATCTGGCACTGCCGCGCGATGCCGGCGGCCACGATGTTCTTGGCCACGTAACGCGCGGCGTAGGCGGCCGAGCGGTCGACCTTCGACGGGTCCTTGCCCGAGAACGCGCCGCCGCCGTGCGGGCAGGCGCCGCCGTAGGTGTCGACGATGATCTTTCGCCCTGTAAGGCCGCAATCGCCTTGCGGACCGCCGATGACAAAGCGGCCGGTCGGGTTGATCAGGTAGCGGGTGTTCTTCAGCCATTCCTTCGGTAGCACCGGCTTGATGATCTCTTCGATGATGGCTTCGGTGAACGAGGCCTTCATCTTGGTTTGCGTCTCGCTCTGGTCAGGATGGTGCTGGGTGGAAAGCACCACGGTGTCGATACTGTGCGGCTTGCCATCGAGGTAGCGCATGGTCACCTGGCTCTTGGCATCGGGGCGCAGGAAAGGCAGACGGCCGTCCTTGCGCAATTGCGCCTGGCGTTCCACGAGGCGGTGTGCGTAGTAGATGGGCGCGGGCATCAGCTCGGGCGTCTCGTCGCAGGCGTAGCCGAACATCAGGCCCTGGTCGCCGGCGCCGGTGTTCAGGTGGTCGTCCGATGCGTGGTCGACGCCTTGCGCGATGTCGTTGGACTGCTTGTCGTAGCAGACCATCACGGCGCAACCCTTGTAGTCGATGCCGTACTCGGTGTTGTCGTAGCCGATGCGCTTGATGGTGTCGCGCGCCACCTGGATGTAGTCGACGTGCGCGTTGGTGGTGATCTCGCCGGCGAGCACCACCAGGCCGGTGTTGGTCAGCGTTTCAGCGGCGACCCGGCTGCGCGGGTCCTGCTCGAAAATCGCATCGAGGATCGCGTCAGAAATCTGGTCGGCAACCTTGTCGGGATGGCCTTCGGAGACGGATTCGGAAGTGAAGAGAAAGTCATTCGCCATTTTTTGAAACTCCATCAAAGTTGAAAAGGCGCGTTGCCGATTCCTTTGGGATCTCTGGCGAACGCTTTAGCAGAATGCCGATATGGCAATGCACAATCGCCCGGCGCTTGTGCGTGTCGCCCTGCAAGTAGTTCCATTAACTCAGCGACAATTTGCATTCTATTCGAGCTGCGCCGGGTGCGCATCGCCTGTGAATTCCATGTGCCGATGCGCATGCTTCGTGTTTCAAAACCCCCCTCGTTTTCGATGATCACTCTGTTCCGCCTGCTCGCCCGCGTGCCGCTGCCATGGATGCATCGGATCGGCGCGGGGCTGGGCTGGCTGGTGTATGCGTGCTCTCCGACGTACCGCCGTCGCATCAAGGCCAACGCCGAGGCGGCGGGATTCACGCGTGCGCAATACCGGCCGGCCATCGGCGCGGCCGGCAAGATGGTCGCGGAGCTACCGTGGCTCTGGCTGCGACCACCCGGCGTCAGTGTGCTGACGCGTGTGCGCTGGTTCAATGAAGACGTGTTCGAGCAGGCACTCGCCACGGGGCGCGGCGTCATTCTCGCGACGCCCCATGTCGGCAGCTGGGAGATGATCGGTCAGGCCATCGCGGAGCGCTTCGCACCGGAGCACGGGCCGCTCACCGTGCTGTACCGCCCGGCGCGCAAGGCCTGGCTTGCGGACCTCACCGCAGGGTCGCGCGACCGGCCCGGCCTGAAGGCGCTGCCCACCACGCTGGCCGGCGTGCGCGGCCTGATGCGCGTGATGCGCAGCGGCGGCTACACCGGCTTGTTGCCCGACCAGGTCCCACCGCAAGGGCAGGGCGTGTGGGCGCCGTTCTTTGGCCGGCCGGCCTACACCATGACCTTGCTGGCCCGCCTTGCGCAGCAGACCGGCGCGCAGGTCCTCATGACCTGGTGCGAACGGCTGCCCGATGCGCGTTTTGTGATCCACTTCGAGGCAGTCGATGCGCCCGCGCTGCACGACGCCGGCGCGACACCCGAGGCCGCCGCCACTGCAATGAATGAGACCTTGATGCGACTGATCGAACGACTGCCCGGACAGTACCTTTGGGGCTATGGCCGCTACAAGCGACCGAGGGACGAAGCGTGAGCCTGGGTGCCAAGCTCGGCATCGGCTTCATGCGCATGCTGGCGCACTTGCCGCTGCCATTGATTCGCGGTTTCGGTGCCGCCATGGGCGTCTTGCTGCACACCGTCGCGCGACCGCGGCGGCACGTGGTCGACGTCAACCTGAAGCTCTGCTTTCCGGACTGGACGCCGCAACGCCGCCGCCGCGTGGCGCGCGAAACCTTCGTGCATGTGGCACAGGCCTGGCTCGATCGCAGCTGGCTGTGGCATGCGCCGCTCGCAGTGGTCCAGGCGCGGTTGAATCTGCACGGCGCCTTGAGCGAGCTCGAAGGCGAGGCGCCGACCATCGTGTTCGCGCCGCACTTCTGTGGGCTCGATGCGGGCGGCACGGCGCTGTCGATCGGCGTTCCGCGCCCATGGACCTCGATCTTCACGCCGCAGCGCAATCCGCTTATCAACGACTGGCTGGAAGTGGGCCGCACGCGCTTTCATCGCGAGGTGCGGGTGTTCGATCGCACCTCGGGCGTGAAGCCGATCGTGAGCGGCTTGCGCAAGGGCGGTTTGTTGTACCTGCTGCCCGACATGAATTTTGGGCCGCAGGAGTCGATCTTCGTGCCGTTTTACGGGGTGCCGGCGGCCACTGTGCCGTCGCTGTCGCGCTTCGCCCGGCTGGGTCGCGCGAAGATCGTGCCGGTGCTCTCGCGGATGACGAAGACCGGCTACGACATCGAAGTGCTCCCATCGTGGCAGAACTTTCCGACCGACGATGTGGAGGCCGATACCGCCTTGATGAACAAGCGTCTCGAAGGCTACATAGACACCATGCCGTCGCAGTATTACTGGGTACACCGACGTTTCAAGACGCGGCCTGACGGCGAGCCCGCGGTCTATTGACCGCTGGGTGGCCGGCTATCGATTCAGGAAAGTCTCGATCTCCCGTGCCACCAGCGCGGGCTGCTCGTGGACGATCCAGTGGGTCGCGTTCGGCACCTTCTTGACCGTCAGATTCGGCACGTAGTCTTCAAGCCCATCGAGCAGGCCCGGCAGCAGCGCGGCATCGTCGAGCGCCCAGAAGACGAAGGTCGGCACATCCACGGTGAAGCGCTCGCGCGGGAGCACGGGAATGCTGTCGATCCAACCCCCTGCCGCATCAGGCAAAGGCGGCTTCATCGGTGTCACGCGGTACAGGTTGCAAGCACCGGTCAGTCCGGCGCTCCACACCTCGCGGTACTGGTCCTTGACCGCTTCTGTGAGCCAGCCGAAGCCGTCCGGGCCTGCCTTCATCAAAGTGAAGAACGGCCACATGCGCTTGAAGTCGTCGGCTGCCAGCAAAACCTCGGCATCGGGACGCGACAGGAAGTGCATGTAGGCACTGGCCTTCTGCTGCGCCGGGTTGTCACGCAACTCCCGCATGAAGGTTCCGGGATGCGGCGAATTGATGATGACCAGCTTGCCGACCTGCGCCGGAAAGGCGTTGCCGTAACCCCATGCGAACGCGCCGCCCCAGTCGTGAGCGACCAGCGCGGCCATGCTGCCGTCTGCGCTTTCGGTGGCGACAAGTTGCTGGATGTCCTGGATCAACAGATGCGCCTTGTAGCTGGCCACGTCGGTCGGTGCGCTGGACTTTTCGAAGCCACGCAGATTGGGCGCGACACAGCGATAACCACCGTGCGCATCGCTCGAAAAATACGCGAGCAACTCGTCCCAGATGAACGCTGCCTCCGGGAAGCCGTGCAGAAATACCATCAAGGGCCGTCCCGGCTTGCCGGCGGCCCGGCAGCTCAGCGTGGTGCCGTTGGGCAAGGTGCGTTGAAAGGTCTCGATCATCAGTTCGTCTCCTGTTGTTTTGACTCAGTCTGGATCGGCGGGCGCCTCTTTCGCCGCCGGCTCGGGCACTTCAGGATGGGCCCAACGCCAGATCAACTCGGCCGCCTCGCCGACGCCCTGTTTTTTCAGGGCGGAGAACAGTTTGACCTCGCCGCCGCCGCTCTGCAGTCGCGCAATCGACAGCGCCTTGGCGCCTTCGGAGCGGGTCAGCTTGTCGGACTTGGTGAGCAGCACGAGAAACTTCAGCCCTTCCGCCACGCGGGGCCGGATCACGTCGAGCAGGATCTCGTCGAGCTCGGTCAGGCCATGTCGCGGGTCGCACATCAGCACGACGCCGCGCAGCGTTTCGCGCGTCATGAGGTAGTTGCCCATCACGCGTTGCCATCGCAGCTTGGCTTCTTTGGGCACGGCTGCGTAGCCGTAGCCGGGCAAGTCGGCCAGCACGGCATCGTCGACCTTTTGCTTGCCGAGGCCGAAGAGGTTGATGTGCTGGGTGCGGCCCGGCGTCTTCGAGGCGAAGGCCAGCCGCGTTTGCTGCGTCAGCGTGTTGATGGCAGTGGACTTGCCCGCGTTGGAGCGCCCGACGAAAGCGAATTCCGGGAGGTCGAGCGGCGGTAAGTGTTCCAGTTGCGGTGCACTGGTCAAGAAATGGGCGGTGTGCAGCCAGCCGAGCGCGATGCGTTCGCGTTCTGCTGTAGCGGGGTCCGGGCCGGGCCGGGTGTGGGCCGGCTTCGGCAAAGGGGTGGTCATCTGTTGGCTTTCGGAACGGGGCGCCATTGTAGAATCGCGCGGTTTTGCGCCATAAATTCGAGCCCCCGATATGAAGTTTGTTGCCCATTTTCTGCTTGCAGCCCTCATGGGCATCGCCGTCAGTCCGAGCTTCGCTGCAGATGAGCCCGCAGCCGCGCCGGCCAAGCCAGCCAAGCCGGATCTGGTCAAAGGCGAGGCGGCGTTCGCTGCCAAGGCCTGCGCTTCGTGCCATAACGCGGACGGTAACTCGGCGGTGCCGGCCAACCCCAAGCTGGCGCAACAACACCCGGAGTATTTGTACAAGCAGTTGGTCGAGTTCAAGGCCGGCAAGCGCAAGAACGCGGTCATGCAGGGAATGGCCGCCACGTTGAGCGACGGTGAAATGCGCGACATCGCGTGGTTCATGGGCTCCATAAAAATGAAGCCAGGCTTCGCTAAAGACAAGGCCACGGTCGCACTTGGAGAAAAGATCTATCGCGGCGGCATCGCCGATCGCCAGATCCCAGCTTGTGCCGGTTGCCACAGTCCCGATGGCGCGGGTATTCCCGCACAGTACCCGCGGCTCGGAGGCCAGCACGCCGACTACATCGCGACCGAACTCACCATGTTTCGCGATAACGTCCGCACGAACAGTATCCAGATGACGGGTGTCGCTGCCAAGCTCAACGACCGCGAGATCAAGGCTGTGTCCGATTACATCGCCGGATTGCGCTGAACTCGCCCATAGGTTGGCTCACTGCGTGTAGCCGCCCACCCCCTGACCGGGGGCAGCACCAGCGGCCCGGCTAAGCCGGTTCCGCGGTGCTTCACGAACAGAAGCGCATGACACGCAGTAGTCGTTTTTGAACTAACCGCCAATAAATCAGACCAACAGGCGGGCTTATCCAGGGGGATGGCCCGCTTTTTTGCTCTCATGTCCATCTCCACCCACGGTCTTCGTGTTCGTCGCGGCCCGCAATCGCTTCGCGCGGCGGTGGAACTGTTTTCGTCGATGCGGTTCGCGATCTCTTTGCTGACCATCATCTGCATCGCATCGATCATCGGCACGGTGCTGAAGCAACACGAACCGATCGGCAATTACATCAACCAGTTCGGCCCGTTTTGGTCCGAGCTTTTTCATGCCGCCAAGCTCGATTCGATTTACAGCGCTTGGTGGTTTTTACTGATCCTGCTTTTTCTGGTGATCAGCACGTCGTTGTGCATCGGGCGCAACACGCCGCGTATCGCGGCCGACCTCAAGACTTTCAAGGAAGACATCCGCGCGCAGAGCCTGAAGGCTTTCGGCCAGCGCGCCGAAACGGTGCTGGCTGAAACGCCGGAGGCCGCGGCCAATCGCATAGGGCAGTTGCTCGCGGGCGGCGGCTGGAAGGTGAAGCTGCAGCGGCGGGACTTGTCGGCGAGCGCCGCCAACGGCTCGCCGGATGCTTCAGGCTGGATGGTCGCTGCGCGCGCCGGCGGCGCCCACAAGCTCGGCTACATCGCGGCCCACAGCGCCATCGTCTTGATATGCCTTGGCGGCCTGCTCGATGGCGACCTCGTGGTGCGTGCGCAGACCTGGTTCAACGGCAAGAGCGTGTTCACCGGCGGCGGCATGATCGCCGACGTCGCGCCAGAGCATCGCCTGTCTGCCAGCAATCCGACCTTTCGCGGCAACATCCTGGTGCCCGAGGGCGGCCGATCGAGTGTCGCGATCCTGAACCAGTCCGACGGTGTATTGCTGCAGGAGCTGCCGTTCTCGATCGAACTCAAGAAGTTCATCGTCGACTACTACTCGACCGGCATGCCCAAGCTCTTTGCCAGCGAAGTGGTGCTGCACGACCGCGAAACGGGCAAGGAGACGCCGGCGCGCATCGAAGTGAACCACCCGGCGAGCTACAAGGGCGTCGAGATCTACCAGTCGAGCTTCGACGATGGCGGATCGAGCGTGAAGCTCAAGGCGGTGCCGATGGCGGCCGCCGCCAAGCCTTTCGAGGTCGAAGGCGTGATCGGCGGGCCGTCCGTCGACATCACCAACGGGGCCGACAAGCTCACGCTCGAGTTTGCCGCGCTGCGGGTTATCAACGTCGAGAACTTTGCCGACCCGCAGGCCAACGGCGCGGTCGACGTGCGCAAGGTCGACCTTCGGCACGATTTCGAGTCGCGCCTGGGTGCCGCGAACAAAACCGACAAGCCCAAGACGCTGCGCAACATCGGCCCGAGCATCGGCTACAAGCTGCGCGACGCAGCGGGGCAGGCACGCGAGTACCAGAACTACATGATCCCGGTCGACACGGGCGACGGCCAGCCGGTGTTCTTGCTCGGCATGCGCGAACGGCCCGAAGATCAGTTCCGTTACCTGCGCGTGCCGGCCGACGATCAAGGCTCGATGGATGGCTTCGTGCGCATGCGAAGCGCGCTGGCCGACCCGGCCCTGCGGGCCCGCGCCATCGATCGCTACATCGCGCGCGCCGCCGATCCGAAGCGGCCAGAACTCGGCGAGCAGCTGCGTACCTCGGCGACGCGCGCGCTGGCCTTGTTCTCCGGCGCTGAACGAGCACGCTCCGACGCGGTGAGCGCCGGCGGCTGGCAGGCCATCGCCGAGTTCATGGAGGTCAATGTGCCGAAGGCCGAGCGCGAGCGGGCCGGCGCGGTGCTGGTACGCATCCTGAACGACGTGCTGTTCGAGGTGCTCAACCTGAGCCGCGAAACGGCGGGCCTCGCTGCCTTGCCGCCCGATGACAAGTCGCAGGCTTTCCTGACGCAATCGGTGCTGGCGATAAGCGACGCGCACTTCTATCCGGCGCCGGTCGCGATGATGATGACGGACTTCAAGCAGGTGCAGGCGAGCGTGTTCCAGGTGGCGCGCGCGCCGGGCAAGAACGTGGTCTATCTCGGCTGCCTGTTGCTCATCACCGGCATTTTTGCGATGCTGTACGTGCGCGAGCGTCGGCTCTGGATCTGGCTTTCGCCGAAACGCGCCGAGGGTGACGTGGTGTCGGGCACCGACGCATCGATGGCCTTTTCGGTGAACCGCAAAACGCTCGACAGCGACCGTGAGTTCGAGCATCTGAAGCACAAGTTGCTGGCCTTCTCGAAGCAGAATCCGGTTTCTCCAGTTTCCCCAGTTTCCCCAGTTTCTCCAGTTTCCCCAGACTCCCCCCAGACTCCCTGACAACGCGGGTATCCAGGACAAAGCGCATGAACACGACGACCCTCACTCTCAACGACAGCTGGCGGTCGCGCCGCGATACCTTCGATTGGGTGTTTGCCGCGCTGGTGCTGGCCGGCGGGCTCTTCGCGTTCACGCGCTACGGCGCCTCGATGGACTATTACGAAAAGCCTATCCTGCTGGCCGCCATGGTCGCCGGCGTGTCGCTCGGCTGGTTCTGGCGGCCGCTGCGGGTGTTGGCCCTGGTCGTCGCCTTCGCGTCGCTGTTGGCGATCAGCTCGTACCAGGGTGACCTCGGGCGTGCCGATTCGGTGTTCTGGCTCAAGTACTTCCTGTCGAGCCAGTCGGCCATCCTGTGGATGAGTGTGCTGTTCTTCATGAGCACGACCTTTTACTGGCTCGGCTTGTTCGGTGGCCGTCAAGGCAACGCACTCGAACTCATCGGTTCTCGCATTGCCTGGGCCGGCGTCACCATGGCGCTGATCGGCACCATGGTTCGCTGGTACGAGAGCCACCTGCTCGGCCCCGACATCGGCCACATCCCTGTCAGCAACCTGTACGAAGTCTTCGTGCTGTTCAGCTGGCTGACGACCAGCTTCTATCTCTACTTCGAATCGACCTACAAGACCCGCTCGATGGGCGCCTTCGTGATGCTGGTGGTCAGTGCGGCGGTCGGCTTTTTACTCTGGTACACGCTGGTCAAAGGCGCACATGAGATCCAGCCGCTGGTGCCGGCGCTGCAAAGCTGGTGGATGAAGTTGCACGTGCCCGCCAACTTCATCGGCTACGGCACTTTCTCGCTGGCCGCGATGGTCGCTTTTGCCTACCTCATCAAGGAACAGGCGCAAGAAAAACGCTGGTACAAGCTCACGCCCATCTGGCTGCTGGGTGTGGCGCTCTGCTTCGTGCCGGTGGCGTTTCGCCAGCGTGTGCAGGAAGCCGGCGGCAGTTACTGGGTGGTGTATGCGGGCATCTCGGCGCTGATCGCCGCCGGCATTTTGCTGGGTCGCAAGCGCATCGCCGCACGGTTGCCGTCGAACGAGGTGCTGGACGATGTCATGTACAAGTCCATCACCGTGGGCTTCGCCTTTTTCACGATCGCGACGGTGCTCGGCGCGCTGTGGGCGGCGGACGCCTGGGGCGGCTACTGGAGTTGGGACCCGAAGGAAACCTGGGCGCTGATCGTCTGGCTCAACTACGCGGCCTGGCTGCACATGCGGCTCGTCAAGGGTTTGCGCGGCACGGTGGCGGCCTGGTGGGCGCTGGGTGGCCTGGCGGTGACCACCTTCGCGTTCCTGGGCGTCAACATGTTCCTGAGCGGGTTGCACAGCTACGGGACCTTGTAGGGTCGATTCAGCGTCCATCGAATCCGGGCAAGCGACTTGCGCGTAACCAAAGCAGGGTCGCGCACGAACTAACTTTGCAACAACGATTCCGCGAAAGGTTTCCATGTCGATCGGTTCACGTCAAGATGGCTTCATTCACTCGTCTTCCAGCGAGATCACCCCACGCAGCATCTACGAGGGCCGGCGCGACCTCTTGAAGCTGATGGCTGGCGGCGCCGCTGGTGCGGCACTGGCCGGTTGGGCTTCGCGCGAAGCGATGGCGGAAACATCCGGTCCCGGCAAGCTTGCCAAATTGCCCGGCGGAAAATCTGCCGTGGCGGGGGCGATGTCGACCGAAAAGGTGAGCGACTACAAAGACGCCACCACGTACAACAATTACTACGAGTTCGGTACCGACAAGGCCGATCCTGCAAAGAACGCCGGCACGCTCAAGACCCATCCGTGGACGGTGGAGGTCGAAGGCCTGGTCAAAAAGCCGGGCAAGTACGGCATCGAAGACCTCATCAAGATGAGCGCGCAGGAAGAGCGGATATATCGCCTGCGTTGCGTCGAGGGCTGGTCGATGGTCATCCCCTGGGTCGGCTATTCGCTGGCTGAACTCATCAAGAGGGTCGAGCCGCAGAGCAACGCGAAGTACGTCGAGTTCGTGACGCTCGACGATCCGAAGACCATGCCCTTCGTCGGCTCGCGCATTCTCGATTGGCCGTATGCCGAAGGCCTGCGCATGGACGAAGCGATGCACCCGCTGACGTTGCTCGCCTTTGGCATGTACGGCGAAGTCCTACCGAACCAGAACGGCGCGCCGGTGCGCATCGTGGTGCCATGGAAGTACGGCTTCAAGTCGGCCAAGTCGATCGTCAAGATCCGCTTCGTCGAAAAGGAGCCGAGCACTGCCTGGAACAAGTCGGCGGCGAATGAATATGGCTTCTACTCGAACGTGAATCCGAACGTCGACCATCCACGCTGGAGCCAGGCGACCGAACGCCGCATCGGTGACGGCGGCGGCCTGTTCGCCAAGCGCCGCAAGACAGAAATGTTCAATGGCTACGAAGCCCAGGTCGGCCAGCTCTACGCCGGCATGGACTTGAAGAAGTTTTTCTAGCCATGGCAACGTCCGGGCCTGTGCTGGTGTTCAACAAGCTGTTGCTGCACAAGGCGGCGAAGCCGATCATCTTCTTGATCTGCCTGCTGCCATTCATTCGGCTGGGCTACGGTGCTTTCACCGACGGACTTGGCGCCAATCCGGCGGAATTCCTGATCCGTGCGGCGGGCGACTGGACGCTGCGCTTTGTCTGCATCGTGCTGGCGGTCACACCACTGCGTGTGATGACCAAGCTAAGCGGCTTGGCACGATTCCGCCGCATGCTCGGGCTCTTTGCCTACTTCTACGTCGTGTTCCACCTGTTGAGTTACAGCTGGTTCGACATGGGTTTCGACATCGCAGACATCGCGAAAGACATTGCCAAGCGGCCGTTCATTCTGGTGGGCTTTGCGGCCTTCGTGCTGCTCACGCCACTCGCGGCAACATCGTTCAATCGGGCTATCAAGGCGATGGGCGCCAAGCGCTGGCAGATGCTGCACAAGCTGGTCTATGTAATCGCCGGGCTCGGGCTGCTGCACTTCTTCTGGATGCGTGCGGGCAAGAACAACTTCAACGAAGTATTCGTCTACGTCGCGATCGTTGCAGCACTCCTCGGCTGGCGCGTCTGGTACTTTTTCAGCAAGAAAAAGAAGATGCAATCGTCACCGGTGGTGCGTCCTCAGCCTTCGCGGGGAAGCTCGCTGCGGAGCTGATCCTCGAGAGTTTCGCGACGGCGGATCAACGTGGCGCGGGCGCCGCTGACCATCACTTCGGCGGCGCGGCCTCGCGTGTTGTAGTTGCTCGACATACTCATGCAATACGCGCCTGAAGAGAGCACTGCGAGCAGATCGCCGGCTTGCACGTTGAGCGACCGGTCCCGGCCGATCCAGTCGCCGCTTTCGCAGATCGGACCGACCACGTCGTAAATCGTCCCCTCATCCGATCCACCAGATCGCATCTGCAGCGGCACGATATTCTGAAACGCCTGGTACATCGCAGGACGCGGCAGGTCGTTCATCGCCGCATCGATGATGCAGAAGTTCTTGTCTTCACCCGGCTTGACGTAGAGCACTTCTGTCACGCACACCCCGGCGTTGCCCACCAGTGAACGACCGGGTTCGATGATCAGCTTGCGATTGCCGAAACCGCGCGCATCGAGCCGGGCCAGCAACTGCTTCCACAGCGCATCGGCAGCCGGTGGCACTTCGCCGTTGTAGTCGATGCCCAAGCCACCACCAAAGTCCAGATGACGGATTGGTACGCCCGCGGCCTCGATGGCTTCGACCAGATCAAGGATGCGTTCGCACGCATCCAGGTAAGGAGACATCTCGGTGATCTGCGACCCGATGTGGCAATCGATTCCTACGACGTCCAGTCCTGGCAGCTTCGCCGCATGGCGGTATGCGTGCAGTGCACGGTCGTGCGCGATGCCGAACTTGTTCCCCTTGAGACCCGTAGAGATATACGGATGCGTCTTAGGGTCGACGTTCGGGTTGATGCGAATGCTGATGCGGGCTCGTTGGTTGCTAGTCGATGCCACCTCGTTCAACACGTCGAGTTCGGCTTCGCTTTCAACGTTGAAGCAACCGATGCCGGCGTCGAGCGCCTGCTTCATCTCTGCGCGCGTCTTGCCGACACCCGAAAAAATGATGCGGGCCGGATCGGCACCGACCGCCAGTGCACGCGAGAGCTCGCCGCCCGACACGATGTCGAAGCCACAACCGGCTTCGGCAAAGACGCGCAGCACGCCGAGCGACGAATTGGCCTTCATCGCATAACAGATCAGCGCGTCCCTGCCGTCGAAGCCGCGTTGATAAGCGCCGAGCGCATCGAGCATCCACTGCTTCGAATAGACGAAAAGAGGCGTGCCGTGTTCGCGCGCCAGCGCAGCGAGCGACATGGCCTCAATTTGCAGTATGTCGTCTCGTCGCGCGATGTGGGGATGGCCTGGAAGCGTCGCGGTTTCCTGGAGCTCTGACGTCACTTGGTGGTCTCGCTTGTTTCAGGCGATCCGGGCGTGGTCGTCGTGGCTCGTGTTCCGGTTGCGCCCGGAGTTGCCTCGGTGCCGCGCGGTTCTGGCGTTGCCGGCGTTGCAATCGGGGCATCCGTCGAGCCAGGCAAGCGTGGCGTCAAAAGGTCGGGCAGGGTTGCGCGATTCTTGGCTGCCGCATCCTTGGAAAGATAGAGCGGTCCGCGCTGACCGCAGCCGCTCAGCACGACGAGGGATGCCGCGCACAATACAGCAGCGAACATCGACGCGCGAGCCGTATGGCGGCCTCTGCAGACCCTGTGCAGGTCGCGGCCGTGGTCGCTCACTAGAATTTGGAGAACATTCAACATGGCGAAATTGTAATGACCGACCTCGAATATCTGGACCGCGCTGAATCCGCGCTCGCCGCCATCGAGCAAGCTTGCGATCGTATCAACGACGCGACCGATGCGGACATCGACAACCAGCGTGTCGGGGGAATGATCACGATCACTTTTCCCAACGCAAGCCAGTTGATCGTGAACCTGCAAGCGCCGTTGAAAGAGATCTGGCTCGCGGCGCGGTCGGGCGGTTACCACTATCGTCACGATGGCGCGGCTTGGGTCGACACCAAGACCGGCAGAGAGTTGTTCTCGCAATTTTCAGAAGAAGCCAGCACGCAAGCGGGGCTGTCGCTCGAGTTCACCGCCGACTAACTTCCGATCGAACGAACCCAGCCTAGTTCCGGAACAGATCCAGGATTCGATTGCGCTCTTCGGGTGGCGGCGTCGGCGCAACGGGCGCGCCGGTGAGCGCCTCGGCTGGCACCACCGGCGCCGTGTCCAGACCCAGGCTCGCCACACCACGGCCTGGCGCGTAGTCGTCGAAGTACCACTCGCCACCGACGTTGACCACGCCCGATGGCGGGGGAAGCTCGGCCACCGGGACGCCCTTGAGGGCAGTCTCCATATACGAGATCCAGATCGGCAGACTCAGCCCGCCGCCCGTCTCGCGGTCGCCGAGCATGCGAGGCGTGTCGTAACCCATCCAGGCGATGGCTGCCATGGTCGGTTGGAAGCCGGCAAACCAGGCATCGAGCGAATCGTTGGTGGTACCGGTCTTGCCATAAATGTCGGTGCGCTTGAGCGTCGCCTGTGCCTTGGCCGCGGTCCCGCCGCTGGCCACTGACTGCAGCAGGCTGTCGATCATCCAGGCATTGCGCTGAGGAATTGCGCGGATGGTTTCGTTCAAAAGCGGCGGCTGCTTTTCGACGAGCACCTTGTCCTTGTGATCGGTGACTCGGGTCACGAGATACGGGTTGACACGATAGCCGCCATTGGCGAACACCGAATACGCCGTCGCCATCTGCATCGGTGTGACCGAACCGGCGCCGAGCGCCATCGGCAAATAAGCCGGATGCTTTTCGCGGTCGAAGCCGAAGTTGGTGATCCAGTCTTGCGCATAGTGAGTGCCAATCGACTGCAGGATGCGGATCGAGACCAGATTCTTCGACTTCATCAGCGCCCGGCGCATCGACATCGGCCCTTCGAAGCCGCCGTCGTAGTTCTTGGGCTCCCACGGCTGACCGCCTGTGGTGCCGGCATCGAAGAAGAGCGGGGCGTCGTTGATGACGGTCGCCGGCGAGAAGCCTTTTTCGAGCGCCGCCGAGTAGATGAAGGGCTTGAAGCTGGAGCCCGGCTGTCGCCATGCCTGGGTGACGTGGTTGAACTTGTTCTTGTTGAAGTCGAAGCCCCCGACCATCGCCTTGATCGCGCCATCGCGCGGATCGAGCGCGACGAACGCGCCTTCGACCTCTGGCAGCTGGGTGATTTCCCAAGTGTTCTTGGGGGTCTTGGCAACACGGATCACTGCACCACGGCGAATCTTGATGTTGGGGGGTGCCTTGTCGGACAGTCCGGATTGCGGCAGCTTCAGGCCTTCGCCGGTGATCTGAACCGCCTCGCCATCGGCGCGCACCGCATTGACTTCTTTCGGCGAAGCTTTGAGCACGACCACCGAAAGCAAGTCGCCGTTGTCCGGATGGTCGCTGAGCGCGTCGTCGATAGCTTCGTCGAATTCCTTCGGGTCGGCCGGCAAGTCGACGAATTTCTCGGGGCCGCGGTAGATCTGGCGGCGCTCGAAATCCATGATGCCTTTGCGCAGCGCTTTGTAAGCGGCTGCCTGGTCAGCGGCCACGAGCGAGGTGTAGACCTTGAGGCCGCGTGTGTAGGTGCTGTCTCCGTATTGCGCGTACATCAGCTGACGCACGGTCTCGGCCACATATTCGGCGTGCAGCCGGGTCGTGTCCTGCCCGTCGCGAAGCTGGAGGTCTTCTTTCTTTGCCACTGCCGCCTGCTCGGCTGTGATGAATCCTGCTTCCTGCATGCGGTCGATCACGTACAGCTGTCGGCCGCGCGCGCGAGACGGATTGTTGACGGGGTTGTTGGCGCCCGGCGCCTTGGGTAACCCTGCCAGCATGGCGGCCTGCGCGATAGAAATATCTTGCAGCGGCTTGCCGAAGTAAGCCTCCGAGGCGGCCGCGAAGCCGTAGGCGCGGTTGCCCAGATAGATCTGGTTCAGATAGATCTCGAAGATCTGGTCCTTGCTCAGCATGTGCTCGAGCTTGAAGGTCAGCAAGATCTCATAGATCTTGCGGGTGAGCGTCTTTTCTGAGCTCAAGTAGACGTTGCGCGCCACCTGCATCGTGATCGTGGAGGCGCCCTGGCTTTTCACGCGGTTGACGTTGGCCAGCCCGGCGCGAACCACGCCCTTGTAGTCGACGCCGCCATGTTCATAGAAGCGGGCATCTTCGGCCGCGAGGACTGCGTCTTTCATCACCTTCGGGATGGTGGCGATCGGGGTAAGGTTCCGGCGTTCTTCGCCGAATTCGCCGATCAGCGTGCCTTCCGAAGAGAAGACTCTCAGCGGCAACTTGGGTCGATAGTCAGAGAGCTCGGAAATGTCTGGAAGGTTGGGATATGCCACCGCCAACGCGACGGCGATCACACACAGAATCGACACCACTGCGGCAACAGCAAGCCCCAATGTCCAGAAAATGATCCGCAAAAGCCAGGTCAGCCATACCGACCTTTTAGGAGTTGGAGCAGGCTTGCGGGGCCCGTCGGGGCGTGTTGAGTCGGGCATTGAGCGGGATGGAGTCACCGCGCATTATAAAAAGTGAAATGCGCCGTATTGAAAGCGCCGCGGCGCATAAAGTCGGCCGCGAAAATTCGTGACCTTTGTTGCAGGTCTCGTGACCTTTTGACAACGGATGCGCGCTCTACACCTTCTTCAGCTTTGTTGCCGGTGATTGTTGCTGATAGCATGCAACCACTCGCAAATATTTCCAATCGTTACAACCGACAGGACCGTAACTTGACCGACTTGGGATCGCTTTTTCGCCGGCAGCCTGCGCCACTGCTTGGCTTGGACGTCAGTTCGTCCAGCGTCAAGCTGGTAGAACTCGGTCGCGATGCCACCGGGAAACTGGTGCTGGAACGTTGCGCCATCGAACCGCTGGAACGCGGATGGATCACCGACGGCAACGTCGAGAAGTTCGACGAAGTTGCTGAAGCCGTGCGCCGCGTGGTCCGTAAAAGCGGCACCCGCACTAAAAACGTCGCACTGGCTTTGCCGCCTTCTGCCGTGATCACCAAGAAGATCGTACTTCCGGGCGGTATGAGCGAGCAGGAACTCGAACTGCAGGTCGAGTCCGAAGCTAACCAATACATTCCCTTTTCCCTAGACGAAGTTAGTCTTGACTTCTGCGTGATGGGGCAGAGCGCCAACTCCACGGGAGACGTCGAGGTGCTCATCGCGGCATCCCGCAAGGAGAAAGTACAGGATCGTCAGGGTCTGGCAGAAGCTGCCGGCCTGAAAGCAATGATCCTGGATGTCGAGTCTTATGCTTCTCGCCTTGCAACTGCAAGGTTGATCGAGCAGTTGCCCGGTCAAGGCCGCGACGCCGTCGTCGCGCTGTTCGAAGTCGGCGCGTTCACTACCAGCATGCAGGTGCTTCGGAATCAGGAAGTGCTGTATGACCGGGATCAGGCTTTCGGCGGCGCTCAACTCACTCAATTGATCGTGCGGCAATACGGTTTTTCGGCAGAAGAGGCTGAAACCAAAAAGCGCAGCGGCGATCTGCCTGACGACTACGGTTCCGGCGTGCTCCGGCCTTTCGTGGCCAGCATTGCGCAGGAAATTGCGCGGGCGCTTCAATTCTTTTTCACCAGTACGCCGCACAACCGTGTCGACTACGTACTTTTGGCCGGCGGTTCGGCTGCTTTGCCCGGCTTGACCAGTGCCGTCACCCGTCAAACTTCGTTTGCATGTTCGTTGGTCAATCCCTTCGACGGCATGGAAATCGGCGCAAATATCAGGGAGAAGAAGGTGCGTCGTGAAGCGCCCTCCTACCTGACTTCTTGCGGTTTGGCGATGCGGAGGTTCTTGCAGTGATTTTGATCAACCTGCTTCCGCACCGCGAAGCGGCTCGCAAACGCCGGAAAGAGACCTTCTACGCCTCGCTGGGCGCGGCTGCTTTGCTCGGCGTGCTGCTTGCCGGCGGCGCCTACGTTTGGTACCAAACGCAAATTTCGGGTCAGCAGTCCAAGAACACGTATCTTCATTCCGAGATCACCAAGCTCGAAAGCGAGATCAAGGAAATCTCGACGCTCCAATCTGAAATCGCAGCACTGCGCGCGCGGCAGACCGCCGTAGAAGATTTGCAGGGCGATCGCAATCTGCCGGTGCATCTGCTCAACGAATTGGTCCGCCAGTTACCGGATGGGGTTTACCTCACCAGCATGAAGCAGGACAACCAGACGGTGACGTTGCAAGGCATGGCGCAGTCGAACGAACGCGTCTCTGAACTGCTGCGCAACCTGGGCAACAACAGCCCCTGGCTTGTCAAGCCGGAACTGGTCGAAATCACGTCCGCCAGCGTGAACCTCACACCGCGCGACCAGCGTCGGGTGGCTAACTTCACCATGCGCATCGGCGTCAAGCGACCGACCGATGTGGAAAAGGGCGCACCTGGCGCACCAGTGGCATCGGCCGCTGCAAAGGGGTAGGAAGCCATGGCAACACGACGCCCCACACGCAATATCGATTTCGCCGCTTCCATGCGGCGGTTCGGTGATCAGTTTCGCGGACTGAACCCTAACGATCCTTCGATGTGGCCATTAGCGCCACGCTTCGCGCTGTTCATTGCGGTGGTCATCGCCGTGCTTGCGGCGCTCTGGTTCGTCTGGCTGACAAACTCAAATGACGAGTTGGAGGCAGAGCGCGCGAAGGAAGTGGCTCTGCGCGTCGACTTTCAAAAGAAGGTCGCACTGGCAGCAAACCTCGACCTTCTTAAAAAGCAGCGCGAGCAGGTCCAGCAATACGTGACGTTGCTTGAGAAGCAGCTGCCCAGCAAAGCTGAAATGGACGCTTTGTTGTCGGACATCAACCAAGCCGGATTAGGTCGAAGTCTTCAGTTTGAGCTGTTCCGCCCTGGGCAAATCGTAGTGAAGGACTATTACGCTGAACTGCCTATCGCGCTGAAGGTGACCGGGCGCTATCACGATATGGGCGCCTTTGCCGCCGACGTCGCCAACCTGTCTCGCATCGTGACGCTGAACAATCTGGCGATAACGCCGCAGAAAGATGGCGGGCTCACCATGGACGCCACTGCGCGTACGTTCCGCTACCTGGATCCTGACGAGCAGGCTTCCCAACGCGCTGCCGCCGCAGCTGCAGCAAAGGTCAAGAAATGAGCGCGCGTGCCTTGCTATGCATAGGTGCCGCGGCGTTTGCGCTTACGGCATGCGGCAACTCCGACCGGGACGATCTTCAGCGCTGGATGGCGGAGCAGCGCGCGCAGGTCAAGCCGACCGTGCCGCCGATTTCCGAGCCCAAGAAATTCACCCCGCAGGCCTACACAGAGGCGGCTTCGTTCGAGCCTTTTAATATACAGAAGCTGACGCAGGCTTTGCGTCGCGATTCGAGCCAGCCGAGCAGCTCGGGCTTGATCGCACCGGAGCTCTCCCGTCGGAAAGAATCGCTTGAAGCGTTTCCGCTGGATTCGATGGCGATGGTCGGTAGCCTGACCCGCAATGGGCAGCCGGTTGCGCTCGTGAGCGTTGACAAGCTGCTTTACCAGGTGCGTGTGGGCAATCACCTTGGCCTTAACTACGGCCGCATTACCAATATCAGTGAAACCGAACTCGGCCTGCGTGAAATCGTGCAGGACGCCGCCGGTGAGTGGATCGAACGCGTGGCGAAGTTGCAGTTGCAAGAGAAGGCAAAATGAACCGACAAAAAACAGTGCTTGCTCGGTGGCTGCGCGCCACCAGCGTGACCCTCGTGGCGCTTGGAGTGGCTGCCATCGCGCAAGCGCAAAACGCTATTGAATCGATCACAAGTTCGGTCCAGTCGGGCACGGAAGTCATCCGCATCGATTTGACCCAGCCGCTGTCGGCGGTGCCAACCGGCTTCGTCATCCAGGCGCCTGCGCGCATTGCGCTTGATTTCCCGGGCATCACCAATGCCATCGGTCGTTCCACTGTCGATGTCAACCAGGGTAACTTGCGTTCTGTGAACGTTGTCCAGGCAGGCGATCGGACGCGTCTGGTTATGAACCTCAAGCAGGCGACCGCATACAAGACCGAGATCCAGGGCAAGTCCCTGATCGTGTCGCTCGAGCCGGTGGCAGGTACCGCATTGGTTGCTTCGACCCAGTCGTCGTTCGCTGAGAACCGCAACCGCGACATGGTGCCGCTGCGTGATGTCGATTTCCGGCTCGGCGCCGACAACACAGGGCGTGTGATCGTCGATCTGGCGAACAACCAGGTCGGCGTCGACATCAAGCAGCAAGGCAAGAACCTGGTGGTCGAATTCACCAAGTCGACGTTGCCTGAAGGCCTTCGCCGTCGCCTCGACGTGTCCGACTTCGGTACGCCGGTACAACTCATCACCACCCAACAAGCCGGCGATCGTGTTCGCATGGTCATCGAGCCGCGCGGCGAGTGGGAGCACAGCGCCTACCAGAGCGAGAACCAATTTGTCGTCGAAGTGCGTCCCCGCAAGGTCGACCCGACGAAGCTGACGCAAGGTGTGGGCTACAACGGCGAAAAACTGTCGCTGAACTTCCAGAACATCGAAATTCGCTCGCTACTCCAGGTTATCGCGGACTTCACGAACTTCAATATCGTGACGTCGGATTCGGTGACCGGCGCCCTGACGCTGCGTCTGAAAGACGTGCCTTGGGACCAAGCCCTCGAAATCATCATGCAGGCCAAGAACCTGGGCATGCGCAAGAACGGCACCGTGCTCTGGATCGCGCCGAAAGACGAAATCAACGCCAAGGAGAAGGTGGAGTTCGAAGCCAAGGCGGCGATCGAAAATCTCGAACCGTTGCGCACGCAATCGTTCCAGCTGAACTACACCAAAGCGGTGGACTTGCAAGGACAGATCACCGGTTCGGGGTCGGCAAGCGGCGGTTCTGGTTCTAGCAGCGCGCGCCTGTTGACAGCGCGCGGCAGCGTGATTGCCGAGCCGCGTACCAATCAGCTGTTCGTGACCGATATTCCGGCGCGGTTGGCTCAGGTCGCTGAAATGATCACCAAGCTGGACATTCCGGTTCGCCAAGTTCTGATCGAAGCACGGATCGTCGAAGCATCCGACACCTTCGGCAAATCGCTTGGAGTGCGGCTCGGTGGTGGCATCGGTGGCGGCGTTGTCGGATCAAACAACGGCAATCGCGTTTTCGGCAACCTCGGCGTGGGGCCGACCGTGACGCCTGCGACCGCGACCACTGCTGGCAGCGCGCTCACTACGTTCACCAATTCGAACTTCATCAATTTGCCCGCGACCAGCCCCAGCGGTACTGGCAATGCACCCGGCACCTTCGCCATCTCCCTCTTCAACTCCAGCTTCTCCCGGATGCTGAACCTGGAAATCTCCGCGCTCGAAGCCGACGGCAAGGGCAAAGTGGTGTCCGCTCCCCGCGTCGTGACCGCCGATCAGACCAAGGCGCTGATCGAGCAAGGCACAGAACTGCCATATCAAGTGGCGACGTCCAGCGGTGCGACCTCGATCGCTTTCCGAAAGGCGAACTTGAAGCTCGAAGTGACGCCGCAGATCACGCCGGAAGGCAACATCATCCTGACGCTCGACGTCAACAAGGACACGGTCGGACAGGCGACGACCGCCGGTTTCGCGATCAACACCAAGCACGTGCAGACGTCGGTGCTGGTTGAGAACGGCGGCACTGTGGTGATCGGTGGTATCTTCGAACTCACCGAATCCAACGATGAATCGCGCGTACCGGTGCTCGGTGAAGTGCCCTACCTTGGCGCACTGTTCCGTACGCGCAATCGCGTTGCAAACAAGACCGAAATGCTCGTCTTTATCACCCCGAAGATGATTACCGACCGCAACGCCGCGCGCTGATCGCGCGCAGCGTCAGCCGACCCGCGTGGCGGTCGCATTCGTCGGTCTGCCCGGCGCCGGAAAATCCGCAGTAGGACGGCGCCTGGGTCAGCGCTTGCAGCTCCCTTTCGTCGACACAGACCAGGTTATCGAGCACCGCATCGGCTGCTCGATTCGCGAATTTTTCGATCGTGAAGGCGAAGTCGCTTTTCGGGACATCGAACAACAGGCGATTGCCGATCTGGCTGCGAACGCACACGGCGTGCTGGCCACGGGCGGTGGTGCTGTGCTCCGCGAAGCCAATCGAACGCAGCTGCGCGATCATTTTCACGTCATCTATTTGCGTTCTTCGCCCGAGGATTTGTTTCGCAGACTGAGACACGACGTCAAACGCCCTTTGCTGCAGGTTGCCGATCCGCTGGGACGGCTCCGTGAATTGCATGACGCGCGCGACCCCCTGTATCGAGACACCGCGCACGATGTCGTGGACACGGGCAGACCATCGGTTGCAATGCTGGTCAACATCATCGTGATGCAGCTGGAACTTGCCGGCATCGTCATCCCGGAGCCCCAGCCTCAGATCGCGCCGCCGCTTTGACGCGTTGCCGTCACCTCTACACTCGGGGCCATGCCACAGACAGCACTTCGTGACCGTGTCGAGATCGATCTCGGCGACCGCAGCTACCCCATCCTGATTGCTGCCGATCTGCTCGACGAACCCGATGCGTTCGACGCAGCGCCCGTCGCTTCGATGGCGTTGATCGTCACCAATACGACGGTTGCGCCGCTGTATGCCGCCGCCTTGAAAACGACGCTCTCGAAGCGCTACTGCAGGGTCGAGACGCTCGTATTGCCTGATGGCGAAGTGCACAAGGATTGGGCGACGCTCAATCTCATCTTCGACACGTTGCTCGGGCACGGCGCCGATCGCAAGACCGTGCTGTTCGCGCTCGGCGGTGGTGTCGTCGGCGACATGACCGGCTTTGCCGCAGCGAGCTACATGCGCGGCGTGCCGTTTGTCCAGGTGCCGACGACGTTGCTGGCGCAGGTCGATTCGTCGGTGGGTGGCAAGACTGCCATCAACCATCCGCTCGGCAAGAACATGATCGGCGCGTTCTACCAGCCGCATCTGGTGCTCTGCGACCTTGCCACACTGCAAACGCTACCACCGCGCGAACTGAGCGCCGGGTTGGCGGAGGTGATCAAGTACGGTCCGATCTACGACATGGTGTTCTTCGACTGGATCGAGGCCAACGTCGATGCGCTGGTTGCGCTGGAGCCGGCCGCGCTGGCTCATGCGGTCAAGCGCAGTTGCGAGATCAAGGCCGAAGTGGTGGCGCAGGACGAGCGTGAAACAGGCCTTCGGGCAATTCTCAATTTCGGTCACACCTTCGGTCATGCGATCGAGTCCGGTCTGGGATACGGCGAGTGGCTTCATGGCGAAGCGGTTGGTTGCGGCATGGTGATGGCAGCCCATCTTTCTCACAAATTGGGAGGCGTCGACGCAGCGTTCGTCGCGCGACTCACCCGCTTGATTCTGCGAGCCGGCTTGCCGATCACAGGGCCGGCCCTGGGGGCAGAGCGCTACCTCGAACTGATGCGCGTCGACAAGAAATCGGAAGCCGGCGAGATCCGGTTCGTGGTCATCGACACGCCCGGCTCAGCCAAAGTGGCCGCTGCGCCTGAAGCCATGGTGCGCGAGGTGCTTGCTCAATGTTGCGAGGCCTGATCGCGCCTTACGCCTGCGACCCGGCGCAGTCGCGTGGCCGGCTGCATGACGAGCCACCAGCGCCCACGCGCGATGACTTTCAGCGTGACCGCGACCGCATCGTGCACTCCACCGCGTTCAGGCGGCTGGTCTACAAAACACAGGTGTTCCTGAACCACGAGGGCGATCTCTTTCGCACCCGCCTCACGCACTCGCTCGAAGTCGCGCAATTGGGACGCTCCATCGCGCGTGCACTCCAATTGAACGAAGACCTTGTCGAAGCGATCGCGCTGGCGCACGACCTTGGCCACACGCCCTTCGGCCATGCTGGTCAGGACGCGCTCAACGACTGTATGCGGACGCATGGCGGCTTCGAGCACAACCTGCAAAGCCTGCGCATGGTCGACACGCTCGAACATCGCTATCCGCAGTACGACGGGCTCAACCTCAGCTTCGAGACACGCGAGGGCATCCTCAAGCACTGCTCGCGCGCCAACGCCGAACGCATCGAAGCCGAAGAGCCCAATGGTGTGGCCCGGCGCTTTCTTGACGGCACACAACCCGCGCTTGAAGCGCAACTCTGCAATCTGGCCGACGAGATCGCCTACAACGCGCACGACATCGACGACGGAGTCCGCTCGGGACTGATCACCGTCGAAAGCCTGGCCGAGGTCGAACTGTTCGAGCGGTATCGGCGAGAAGCGCTGCAAGAACATCCGCAACTGCACGGACGGCGCGTGCTGTACGAGACGATTCGACGGATGCTTAGCGCGCAGGTCTACGACGTCATCGACGCAACCAAAGCTGCGCTCGCTGCTGCGACACCGGCCGATGCGGACGCCGTGCGTCGCGCTTCACCGTTGGTGCGGTTCAGTGAGCCGATGCGTGCGCAATCGATTCAACTCAAGCGGTTTTTGTTCGCTAACTTGTATCGTCATGCGCAGGTGACTGCGACCTCGGAGCGCGCCCAGGCGGTGGTACGCGGACTGTTCGCGGCCTACCTCGATCGCGCGGACGACATGCCTGAATCGTTCGCCGCCCGTACCGATCGCCATCGTGCCGTGGCGGACTACATCGCCGGCATGACCGATCGCTTCGCGATGCGCGAGCACGAGCGCCTGACCGGACAGCGATGGATGGCGTAGCGCCCGCCAACGTTCCGACGGCGCGCATACCTGCAGCAGCGTTCGCGGTGATCGCGGCCGGTGTGGGCGCAGCGCTTCATCTCGGCAAGCTTCCGCCGGCAGTGCCCGCGCTTCAGGCCACGTTCGGCATAGGTCTTGTGGAAGCAGGCTTTATGTTGTCTTCGGTGCAAGCTGCCGGCATGACTTTGGGGCTGCTGGTCGGGTTAGCCGCCGACACGATCGGACTGCGACGCAGCATGCTGATCGGGTTGCTCGTCGTCACTCTTGCCAGCATCGGCGGCGGCTGCGTGACGCCGGGGCCGTACGCGCTGCCGTTGCTTATGGTGCTGCGCGCATTGGAAGGCATCGGCTTTCTGCTGACGGTGATGCCCGCGCCTGGGCTCATTCGGGCCGTCGTCCCTGCCGGCCTAGAGAAGTTGGCGATGGGTTTTTGGGGCGCCTACATGCCGTTGGGGGTCGCTCTCGCGTTGCTGCTAGGTCCGATGCTTATCGCGTCGATGGGATGGCAAGGCTGGTGGTGGGCTTTGTCCGCCGTTTCAGCATGTGCTTGTGTCTGGGTTTGGCGGTCGGTGCCGGCCGATCGCGCGATCGCTGCGGTCGGCGCGCAAGGCGGCCCACGTTGGACGTCGCGGCTCGGCGAAACCTTGCGCGCCGCAGGCCCGCGCCGCGTTTCGCTCGCCTTCGCCGTGTACTCGTCGCAGTGGATCGCGGTCATCGGTTTCCTGCCGGCGATCTATGCAGAAGTCGGCGTGCCGGCGGGTTGGAACGCGGTGCTGACTGCTCTGGCGGCAGCGATGAACATCATCGGCAATCTGGTCGGCGGACGTCTGCTGCAGCGGGGCGTCGAGCCCGCGTTCGTGTTGCGATTTGGCTTCGGAACCATGGCGGTCGCCGGCATCGTGGCGTTTGCCCAATGGGGCCACGGCGTCGACGCAGTGGTGTTGCCGCCGGCAGTTCGGTATGCGGCGGTGTGCCTCTTTTCGCTCAGCGGTGGGGTGGTGCCGGCGACGCTTTTCATGCTTGCCGTGCGAGTGGCGCCCAGCCCCACGACGATTTCCACGACGGTTGGCATGATGCAGCAGGCGTCGGCGCTCGGCCAGTTTCTTGCACCGCCCGTCGTGGCCTGGTTGGCGCATCGCGTCGGGGGATGGCAATGGACGTGGGCCGTCACGTTGGCGTGTTCGGTGGTGGGCATCGTGCTGGCGGCCAGGCTAGGCAGCCCACGCACTTCGATGGGTGCGGCGTGAGCGTCCCATGGGTACCCATCATCGTGACATGAGCATCGCTGCCACAATCCCAGGGACGCAGGCAGAGGCCGATACGCGACACTGGCTCGAGCGGGCTGTCATCGGGCTCAACTTGTGTCCTTTCGCGAAGGCGGTGCACGTCAAGGGGCAGATCCGGTACGTCGTTTATTCGGCAGGAAACGACGATGCCGGCTTGATGGAAGCGCTGATGCGCGAGGCGGCGGAGCTGGCGAAATGCGCGCCCTCCGAGCGGGACACCACACTTTTGATCGCACCCAACACCTTGGTGAATTTTTTGGACTTCAACGATTTCACGCAGCGTGCCGAGCGCCGACTGGCGCGGGCCGGTTTCGACGGCGAGCTTCAGCTCGCGAGCTTTCATCCGCTCTTCGAGTTCGCGGGGGCTGCGCCGGACGACATCGCCAACGCCACCAATCGCGCGCCGTATCCGACGCTGCATCTGCTACGTGAAGAGAGCGTGAGTCGCGCCGTCGATGCCTTTCCCGAGGCGGACGCCATCTTCGAGCGAAACATTGAAACGCTGACAACGCTTGGGGCTGAAGGATGGGCTGCGCTCGATGTCGGCCCGGGAGGCTCATTCCGATGAGCACCTTTGTCAAAGCCGCTGGTGCGCACAAGACAGCGAAGGTCGGGAAAGCAGCGAAGGCCGAAGCGGATGTGCTTCAAGAGCTGCGCCCTGGGCAATCGATCGAGTTGCTGAAAGAGCTCCACATCCTGACCCGCGAAGGCCGGCTGAACCAGGATTCGCGGCGCAAGCTCAAGCAGGTGTATCACCTGTTCCAGTTCATTGAAAAACTGCTGCGGGAGTTGCCGGATGGCGGCGCGCATGCAACGCTGGCAGACCATGGTGCCGGCAAGTCTTACTTGGGTTTCATCGTCTACGACCTTTTCTTCAAGGCGCTTGGCGACGGTCACGTGTATGGCATCGAGACGCGTGCGGAGCTTGTTGAAAAGTCACGCGTGCTGGCCGCTCAGCTCGGCTTCGGACGCATGTCTTTTCTCAACCTGACTGTGGCCGAGTCGACCGAATCTCTTGCGTTGCCCGACCGCATCGATATGGTGACCGCGCTGCATGCGTGCGACACCGCGACCGACGATGCCATCGCCTTCGGACTGGCCAAACAAGCGGCCTTCATGGTGCTGGTGCCGTGCTGTCAGGCCGAGGTGGCCGCATGCCTTCGCGAAACGAAAGCGCTGTCGCTCTCGCGCACGCCGCTCGCCGAGCTCTGGCGCCACCCGCTTCACACACGCGAGATCGGCAGCCAGCTCACCAACGTGCTGCGCTGCCTGCTGCTGGAAGCCCATGGCTATCAGGTCACCGTGACCGAATTGGTCGGCTGGGAACACAGCATGAAGAACGAACTGATCATCGCGCGCCGCACCGGCCAATTCAAAGCCAGTGCAGCGGAGCGATTGAAGGGATTGCTGGGCGAGTTCGGCCTGTCGTCGTTGCTCGAAACTCGTTTTCGGCTGCCCTGAACGCGCGCTATGGCACGGCTGCCTCGACTCACGCTGGCGGACCTTCCGCACCACGTGATCCAGCGTGGCAACAACCGGCAGCCCATCTTTACGGACCGCATCGATCGCGAGCGACTGCTCGCACTCGTGGCGGAGGCTGCCCCGCGATTGGGCGTGGCGTTGCATGCGTACGTGTTGATGGACAACCACTTTCATTTGCTGCTCACGCCTTCGACCGTCAGCGGTCTGCCACAGCTGATGCAGGCTGTGGGCAGAGGCTATGTGCGTTGGTTCAACAACCGGCATGGCCGCAGCGGCACCTTGTGGGAAGGCCGATATCGGTCGACCGTCATTCAGCCCGAGCTTTGGCTGATGAGATGCATGGCCTACATGGACCTCAATCCATTGCGTTCGGGTGCGGCGATCGACGTCGCCGAATTTGCCTGGTCGAGCTACGGGCATTACGCTGGCCAACGGCATGACAAAGCGCTCACTCCGCCTCCGCAATACTGGTTGCTGGGCAACACGCCTTTTGCACGCGAGGCGGGTTATGTGGAACTGGTACGGCGGGGAATTTCGGCCTCCGAAGCCATGTCATTGACCGATGCTGCGTTACAAGGATGGGCATTGGGCGATGCGACGTTCGCCGAATCGTTACAGAAGACAACAGAGCGCCGTGTGATCAAGGCGAAGGCAGGCCGACCACTGCGCGAACCCCCACCTTAGAAGCGCCCGCGATGCATTCCCAGTATTGACCTGGATGCTATTATTTTTGATATGTCCCTTATTTAACTCGACAACACTTGTTTTTGAATAAATAGGAATCTGACCCCAAATAAAGTGTTTGGCATTGTTTGTGCATCGCAATATCCTCGACATCCCTGCGAAAAAAAATGAAGGAGCGCCCATGACCACGGACGACGAAATCAAGCATCTCGAACAACACGGTCTGTATTCGGCCTCGAATGAGCACGACGCCTGCGGCCTCGGCTTCGTCGCCCATATCAAGGGCGAAAAGCGCCACGACATCGTGACGCAGGCGCTCAAGATCCTCGAGAACATCGACCATCGCGGCGCAGTCGGTGCAGACAAGCTGATGGGCGATGGCGCTGGCATCCTGATCCAGATTCCCGATGCGCTGTACCGCGAGGAGATGAGCAAGCTGGGCGTGACGTTGCCACCGTATGGCGAATATGGCGTCGGCATGATCTTCTTGCCGAAAGAGCATGCGTCGCGCATGGCCTGCGAGCAGGAGATGGAGCGTGCCATCAAGGCCGAAGGCCAAGTGCTATTGGGCTGGCGCGATGTGCCGGTCAACCGCGAAATGCCGATGTCGCCGGCGGTCAAGAAGACCGAACCGATACTGCGGCAGGTGTTTATCGGTCGTGGCAACGACGTCATCGTGCAGGACGCGCTGGAGCGGAAGCTCTACGTGATCCGCAAGACCGCGAGCGCCAACATCCAGAACCTGGCGCTCAAGCACAGCACCGAGTACTACGTGCCGAGCATGTCGAGTCGCACCGTGGTCTACAAGGGCCTGCTTCTGGCCGACCAGGTCGGCACCTACTATTTCGACTTGCTCGACGAGCGCTGCATCTCGGCCATCGGCCTGGTACATCAGCGCTTTTCTACCAACACTTTCCCGAAGTGGCCCCTGGCGCATCCATATCGCTACGTGGCGCACAACGGCGAAATCAACACGGTGCGCGGCAACTACAACTGGATGAAGGCGCGCGAAGGCGTGATGGCCTCGCCGGTGCTCGGCCCTGACTTGAAGAAGCTTTATCCGATCAGCTTTGCCGGTCAGTCGGACACCGCCACCTTCGACAACTGCCTCGAGCTGATGACGATGGCCGGCTATCCGATCAGCCAGGCCGTGATGATGATGATTCCGGAGCCGTGGGAACAGCACACGACGATGGACGAGCGGCGTCGCGCGTTCTACGAATACCACGCCGCGATGATGGAGCCGTGGGACGGCCCGGCATCGATCGTCTTCACCGACGGCCGCCAGATCGGCGCCACGCTCGACCGCAACGGTCTGCGTCCATCCCGCTACTGCGTGACCGACGACGACCTGGTCATCATGGCCAGCGAGTCGGGCGTGCTGCCGATTCCCGAGCACAAGATCCTGCGCAAATGGCGCCTGCAGCCGGGCAAGATGTTTCTGATCGACCTGGAACAGGGTCGCATGATCGACGACGACGAGCTCAAGGCCTACGTCGTCAACACCAAGCCGTACAAGCAGTGGATCGAGAACCTGCGTATCAAGCTCGACAGCGTCGGCTCGACCACGACACCGGTGGAGATTCCTGTTAGCGCGGTATCGCTACTCGACCGTCAGCAGGCCTTTGGCTACACCCAGGAAGACATCAAGTTCCTGATGAGCCCGATGGCCCAGGCCGGCGAGGAGGCCATCGGCTCCATGGGCAACGACAGCCCGCTGGCGGTGCTCTCCAACAAGAACAAGCCGCTGTACAACTACTTCCGGCAGATGTTCGCGCAGGTGACGAACCCGCCGATCGACCCGATTCGCGAAGCCATCGTCATGTCGCTGGTGTCATTTGTAGGCCCCAAGCCCAACCTGCTGGACATCAACCAGGTCAACCCGCCGATGCGGCTGGAGGTGAGCCAGCCGATTCTCGACTTCGCCGACATGGCCAAGCTGCGCGACATCGAGCGGCACACCAAGGGCAAGTTCAAGAGCACGACACTCGACATTACCTACCCGGCCGATTGGGGGCGCGAAGGCGTCGAGGCCAAGCTCGCATCGCTCTGCGCCGAAGCGGTCGACGCGATTAAAAGCGGCAGCAATATTCTGATCGTCAGCGACCGCGCGGTCAGCCTGACGCAGGTTGCTATTCCTGCCTTGCTGGCGTCCAGCGCGATCCATCAGCACCTGGTTCGCGAAGGCTTGCGCACGACCGCCGGCCTGGTGGTCGAAACCGGCAGCGCCCGCGAAGTGCATCACTTCGGCGTGCTGGCCGGCTACGGTGCCGAAGCCGTGCACCCGTACCTCGCGATGGAAACGCTTGCGGCGATGCACGCTGATCTGCCAGGTGACCTGTCCGCAGAGAAGGCTGTTTACAACTACGTGAAGGCGATCGGCAAAGGCCTGTCGAAGATCATGTCCAAGATGGGCGTGAGCACTTACATGAGCTACTGCGGTGCGCAGTTGTTCGAGGCCATCGGCCTGAACAGCGACACGATCGGCAAGTATTTCACCGGCACTGCGAGCCGCGTCGAAGGCATTGGCGTCTTCGAGATTGCGGAAGAAGCGCTGCGCATGCATGCCGCCGCGTTCGGCGACGATCCGGTGCTGGAAAGCATGCTGGATGCCGGCGGCGAATACGCCTGGCGCACGCGCGGCGAAGAACACATGTGGAGCCCCGACGCGATCGCCAAGCTGCAGCACAGCACGCGTGCCAACAACTGGAGCACGTACAAGGAATACGCGCAGATCATCAACGACCAGAGCCGTCGCCACATGACTTTGCGCGGCCTGTTCGAGTTCAAGCTCGATCCGTCCAAAGCGATTCCGGTGGAAGAGGTCGAATCGGCGGCCGACATCGTCAAGCGCTTTGCCACCGGCGCGATGTCGCTGGGCTCTATTTCGACCGAAGCTCATTCGACGCTGGCCGTCGCCATGAACCGCATCGGCGGCAAGAGCAACACGGGCGAGGGTGGTGAAGATCCGAACCGCTATCGCAACGAGCTCAAGGGCATCCCGATCAAGCTGGGTGACACGCTGAAAAGCGTGATCGGTGAGGCCAACGTCGAAGTCGACTTGCCGCTGCAAGCCAACGATTCGCTGCGCTCGAAGATCAAGCAGGTGGCATCGGGCCGCTTCGGCGTCACGGCGGAATACCTGACTTCGGCCGATCAGATTCAGATCAAGATGGCGCAAGGTGCCAAGCCGGGCGAGGGCGGCCAGTTGCCCGGCGGAAAGGTGACCGAGTACATCGGCAAGCAGCGGTATTCGGTGCCGGGCGTGGGCCTGATCTCGCCGCCGCCGCATCACGATATCTATTCCATCGAAGATCTGGCGCAGCTGATTCACGACCTGAAAAACGTCGCACCGCACGCCACGATCAGCACCAAGCTCGTGAGCGAAGTGGGCGTGGGCACGGTCGCGACCGGCGTGACCAAGTGCAAGAGCGATCACATCGTGATTGCCGGGCACGACGGCGGCACCGGCGCATCGCCGTGGTCATCGATCAAGCATGCAGGCGGCCCGTGGGAAATCGGCCTGGCCGAAACCCAGCAGACGCTGGTGCTGAATCGCCTGCGCGGCCGGGTGCGGGTGCAGGCCGATGGCCAGATGAAGACCGGTCGCGACGTCGCGATCGGCGCGCTGCTGGGTGCCGATGAGTTCGGTTTTGCCACCGCGCCGCTGATCGTCGAAGGCTGCATCATGATGCGCAAGTGCCACCTGAACACCTGTCCGGTGGGCGTGGCCACGCAAGATCCGGTGCTGCGCAGGAAGTTCTCTGGCAAGCCTGAACACGTCGTCAACTACTTCTTCTTCGTCGCAGAAGAGATGCGCCAGATTATGGCGCAACTGGGCATGCGCACGGTCAACGAAATGATCGGCCGCGCCGACCTGCTCGACATGAAAAAGGGCATCGCTCACTGGAAGGCCAGCGGCCTCGATTTCAGTCGGCTGTTCGCGCTGCCGAACGTGCCGGCCGACGTGCCGCGTTTCCATGTCGAGAACCAGGACCACGGGCTGGAGCACAACCTCGACACCAAGCTCATCGAGAAGTCGCGTGCGGCCATCGACAAGGGCGAGAAGGTGCAGTTCATCGAGGTGGTTCGCAACGTCAACCGCACGGTTGGCGCCAAGCTGTCGGGCGCGCTGACGCGGGTGCATCCTGAAGGGTTGCCGGACGATTCGATCCGCATTCAGCTCGAAGGCACGGGCGGGCAATCGTTTGGCGCGTTCCTGGCGCGCGGCATCACGCTGTACCTCATCGGCGATGCCAACGACTACACCGGCAAGGGCTTGTCGGGCGGACGCATCGTGGTGCGGCCAAGTCTCGATTTCCGCGGCGAAGCGGTGCGTAACACCATCGTCGGCAATACGGTGATGTACGGCGCCACGACCGGCGAGGCCTACTTTTGCGGCGTGGGTGGCGAACGCTTCGCGGTGCGGCTTTCGGGCGCGACCGCAGTGGTCGAAGGCACTGGCGACCACGGCTGCGAGTACATGACTGGCGGCACGGTGGCGGTGCTCGGCAAGACCGGCCGCAACTTCGCGGCCGGCATGAGCGGCGGTGTGGCTTTCGTCTATGACGAAGACGGCCAGTTCGCTTCGCGCTGCAACATGGCGATGGTCACGCTCGAAAAGGTGCTGACCACCGCCGAGCAGACCGCGACCATCAAGCGCTCGATCTGGCACAACGGCATCACCGACGAAGCGCAACTGCGCAAGCTGCTCGAAGAGCACCACCGCTGGACCGGCAGCAAGCGCGCGCGCGAACTGCTCGACGACTGGCCGATGGCGCGCAGCAAGTTCGTGAAAGTGTTCCCGAACGAATACAAGCGCGCGCTCGGCGAGATCCACGACCGGAAGTTGGAACTCGCCAGCAGCGGCAACAACGCGCAGGCGGGGCTCGAATCCAAGGCGGTTCGCACGCCGGCCGCGGTCTGACGCGCAAGCACACAGACCACGACACGATCCATAAAAAAGACAGGACAGCACGATGGGAAAGATCACTGGCTTCATGGAGCATGAGCGCATCGAAGAGGGCTACAAGCCCATCGACGAGCGCGTCAAGCACTACAAGGAATTCGTCGTCGCCCTCACGCCCGACGAGGCCAAGGTGCAAGGCGCTCGCTGCATGGACTGCGGTACGCCGTTCTGCAATAGCGGCTGCCCGGTCAACAACGTCATTCCGGACTTCAACGATCTGGTGTACCGCAACGACTGGAAAAACGCCTTTGCGGTGCTCGACTCGACCAACAACTTCCCCGAGTTCACTGGCCGCATTTGCCCCGCGCCGTGCGAGGCCGCCTGCGTGTTGAATGTGAACGACGACCCGATCGGCATCAAATCCATCGAGCACGCCATCATCGATCGCGCATGGGACGAAGGCTGGGTCAAGCCGCGTGTGGCCAAGCACAGGACCGGCAAGAAGGTTGCCGTGGTTGGCGCCGGCCCGGCCGGACTGGCTGCGGCGCAGCAGTTGGCACGCGTTGGCCATGACGTGACGCTCTTCGAGAAGAACGACCGCATCGGCGGCCTGCTGCGCTATGGCATTCCGGACTTCAAGATGGAGAAGACGCACATCGATCGCCGCGTCGAACAGATGAAGGCCGAGGGCGTGACCTTCCGCACCAGCGTCGTCATTGGCGCTGCGAAGGAGCCGATGGGCAAGGGCTCGAAGGTTGTCAACCTGGCCAAGGAAACCGTCACGCCCGAGCAGCTCGACAAGGAGTTCGACGCGGTGCTGTTGACCGGTGGATCAGAGCAGTCGCGCGATTTGCCGGTGCCCGGCCGCGAACTGGACGGTATTTATTTCGCGATGGAATTCCTGCCGCAACAAAACCGGGTCAATGCGGGTGACAAGGTCAAAGGTCAGCTGCGGGCCGATGGCAAGCACGTCATCGTGATCGGCGGCGGCGACACCGGCTCAGATTGCGTCGGCACCAGCAATCGTCATGGCGCGGTGAGCGTGACGCAATTCGAAGTCATGCCACAGCCGCCGGAGGAAGAAAACCGGCCGATGACGTGGCCTTATTGGCCGATCAAGCTGCGCACCAGCTCCAGCCACCAGGAAGGGTGCGAGCGCGAGTTCGCTATCTCGACCAAGGAATTCATCGGCGAAAAAGGAAAGATCACCGGTCTCAAGACCGTCCGCGTGGAATGGAAGGACGGCAAGATGGTCGAAGTCGCGGGCAGCGAACAGATTCTGAAAGCCGATCTTGTATTGCTGGCGATGGGCTTCGTCAATCCGGTGGCCAATGTGCTCGACGCCTTCGGTATCGAAAAAGACGGACGCGGCAATGCCAAGGCCACGGTCGATTTCACGGGCGGCTACGCCACTAACGTGCCCAAGGTGTTCGCTGCAGGCGACATGCGGCGCGGGCAGTCGCTCGTGGTGTGGGCGATTCGCGAGGGTCGCCAGGCGGCAAGATCGGTCGATGAATTCTTGATGGGGTTCAGCGACTTGCCACGTTGAAGTCATTGCTCTCGCTGTAGCTGCAGTACAACGGTTGTCCCCTTATCATGGGGGAAACCCCACGCCGGAATGTCTGAAGAGACGCCCGGCTTTTTTTATTAAATGGACCCTGTTCCGCCCCCTCTCGTCGAATTCCGCGAAGTCGTCTTCGGCTACGGCACGCGTCCGATTCTCGATGGCGTCTCTTTCGAGGTGCCACGCGGCAAGGTCACGGCATTGATGGGGGCTTCGGGCGGTGGCAAGACCACGGTGCTCAGGCTGATCGGTGGTCAGTTGCGGGCCCAGCGCGGCCAAGTGCTGCTCGATGGCAAGGACGTCGGCTTGATGAAAGCCGATGCGTTGTATGCGGCGCGGCGACGCATGGGCATGCTGTTTCAGTTCGGCGCACTTTTTACTGACATGAGCGTGTTCGACAACGTCGCCTTCCCGATCCGCGAACACACGCGGCTCACAGAGGCGTTGATCCGCGACATCGTGCTGATGAAGCTCGACGCGGTCGGCCTCCGTGGCGCGCGAGATTTGATGCCGAGCGAGGTGTCCGGCGGGATGGCTCGGCGCGTGGCGCTGGCCCGCGCTATCGCTCTGGATCCCGAACTGGTGATGTACGACGAGCCGTTTGCCGGTCTCGACCCGATTTCGCTCGGCACCGCGGCGCGCCTGATTCGGAGTCTGAACGACACTTTGGGGCTGACCAGCATCGTCGTGTCGCACGACCTCGACGAGACGTTTCGCATCGCCGACCACGTGATCGTGCTGGCCAACGGCAAGATCGCCGCGCAGGGCAGTCCGAGCGACGTTCGCCAGAGCGCCGATTCGCTGGTGCACCAGTTCGTCAACGCGCTGCCCGAGGGTCCGGTGCATTTTCACTATCCCGGTGTCAGTGTCGAAGAAGACTTCGGCCAGGTGAAGGGCGAACCGCTATGAGTTGGTGGAAACCTTCCGACATCGGTTTTGCGGTGCGCAGCAAGCTGGCGAACTTGGGCTACGGTGCGCGGCTCTTCCTGCGCCTGCTGTTCCAGGGCGCGCGCAGCCTTCGTCGCTTCGGCCTCGTTCGCGACCAGATCCACTTTCTCGGTAACTATTCGCTGGCCATCATCGGCGTGTCCGGCTTGTTCGTCGGCTTCGTATTGGGCCTACAGGGCTACTACACGCTGCAGCGCTACGGCTCCTCCGAGGCGCTCGGATTGCTGGTCGCCTTGTCGCTGGTACGCGAGCTCGGTCCGGTGATCGCCGCACTGCTTTTCGCGGGCCGCGCCGGCACGTCGCTTACGGCTGAAATTGGTCTCATGAAGGCGGGCGAACAACTGAGCGCGATGGAAATGATGGCGGTCGATCCGGTGCAGCGCATCCTGGCGCCGCGCTTCTGGGCGGGCGTGATCACCATGCCGTTGCTCGCCGCGGTATTCAGTGCCGTCGGTGTCGGCGGCGGCTATGTGGTGGGCGTGCTGATGCTCGGCGTCGACCCGGGTGCTTTCTGGGGCCAGATGCAGGGCGGCATCGATGTCTGGCGTGACGTCGGTAACGGCGTGATCAAGAGCATCGTTTTCGGCTTCACGGTCACCTTCATCGCGCTGCTGCAAGGCTTCGAGGCGCAGCCCACGCCTGAAGGCGTCTCGCGCGCCACCACCCGCACCGTGGTGGTGGCTTCGCTGGCCGTCCTCGGGCTCGATTTTCTGCTGACGGCAATGATGTTCAGCATCTAGTAGGACTACATCAATGCAACGCTCTAACAAAGATATATGGGTCGGGCTCTTCGTGCTGATCGGCGCAGCGGCGCTGCTCTTTCTTGCACTGCAATCGGCTAACTTGCTGAGCCTTAACTTTCAAAAGACATACAGCGTCACGGCCCGCTTCGACAATATCGGTGGCCTCAAACCACAAACGGCGGTCAAGAGTGCCGGGGTAGTGGTCGGGCGCGTCGAATCGATCACGTTCGACGACAAGAACTTTCAGGCAAGCGTGACGCTTGGGTTACAGACCCGCTACAGTTTCCCGAAAGACAGTTCCCTCAAGATTTTGACGAGCGGTCTGCTGGGTGAGCAATACATCGGGATTCAGGCCGGCGCAGACGAGAAAAATCTCCAGGCAGGCGACACGATCACCGACACGCAGTCGGCCGTCGTGCTCGAGAACCTGATCAGCCAGTTTTTGTTCAGCAAGGCGGCAGATGGAAACACATCGCCAGCAGCTCCAGCGACCCAAGCGACTCCAAATAAAAAATGAAAACTACGATTCAACCGCGAAACGCTACGACAAATGCGGCGCGCTTCGCCCAATGGGCGATTGCTGCCGTCGTGCTTGCGTCGACGTTCGGTTGTGCGACTGTCAGCGGCCAGGCGCCGAATCCGATCGACCCACTCGAGCCGTTCAACCGAAGCGTTTTCCGTTTTAACGAAGGCGTCGACCGCGCTGTGCTCCGCCCTGTTGCGACGGCTTACCGCGACACACTTCCGCTGATGGTGCGCACCGGTGTCAGCAACTTCTTCGGCAATCTCGGAGACGTCTGGAGCCTGGCAAATAACGTGATGCAGCTCAAGCTGCAAAACAGCGCCGAGACTTTCATGCGTCTTAACGTCAACACCATCTTTGGTCTGGGTGGCTTGCTCGACATCGCCTCGGAAGCCGGCATCGAGCGTCATCGCGAAGATTTTGGGCAGACACTTGGGCGCTGGGGTGTTCCGACGGGGCCCTATGTGGTTTTGCCGTTGCTTGGCCCGTCGACGGTCCGCGATACCGCCGCGTTGCCTGTCGATCACTATGGTGATGTGCTGTCGGTCGTGCATGACATTGGCGCACGAAACTCGCTCTACGCCTTGAGAGTCGTCGACGAGCGCGCCACTTTCTTGCGAGCCGGTCAGATGCTCGACGAAATAGCGCTCGACAAGTATTCGTTTACGCGGGACGCGTTCATGCAGCATCGTCGCAGTGAAGTCTCGGGTGGCGGCGCCTCGGGCGGTGATGGCGAGTAGGCCGAAAAATGGCCACTGGCAATTCCTTTGTGCTTTGCATCCGTTTACAAGCAATGGCGATTGCCCTGGGGAACCCTGTAGTCGGCGCCTCGCTCCAAACCGTTTCGACAGCTACACAGTTATTTTGCACAGACTGAATCAAATGAAATCCACCACCATATTGCAGCGCAGAACTCTTGGGCAATTCGTGCTGGCCGGCGCGCTGCTGCTGGGCGGCGCATTGGTTGCCGTATCGTCCGCTCGGGCCGCGGATGAGTCGCCCGATGCGCTTGTCAAGCGCATTACCGCCGACGTCCTCGACACGATCAAAGCGGACACGTCGATCAAGGCGGGCGACACACGCAAGATCATGGCGCTGGTCGACAGCAAGATCATGCCGAATCTCGACTTCCAGCGCATGACCTCGTCGGCGGTCGGACCGGCTTGGCGTCAAGCCACCCCTGAGCAGCAAAAGCGGCTGCAGGATGAGTTCAAGTTGCTGCTGGTCCGTACTTACGCTGGCGCGTTGGACCAGGTGAGCGATCAAACCGTGACGATTCGCCCGTACCGTGGCTCGCCGGACGACAAGGAAGCACTGGTGCGTACCGAAGTGCGTGGCCGTGGCGATCCGGTTCAACTCGACTACCGCCTGGTGCGCACGCCGGGCGATGGCAGCGGCTGGAAGGTCTACAACCTGAATGTTTTGGGCGTCTGGCTGGTGGATACGTACCGCACCCAGTTCGCCGAGCAGATCAACAGCAAGGGCATCGACGGTTTGATCGCGACGCTGGCGGCACGCAACAAGACCGACGCCAAGAGCTGATATCGCCACCGCTTCAAACACATGATGCTTGTCCTGCCCTCCAAGTTGACCCAAGAAGAGGCGCCTGCGTGCATGCGCATGCTGCAGCAGGGCATGGCAGGGCAGTCGGAGCCCGGCACGGCGACAGTCATCGATGCCAGTGCGCTGTCGCATTTCGACTCGTCGGCGATCGCGGTGCTGCTCGAATGCCGTCGTGAAGCCAGCGCGCTCGGGCGCGGTTTTGCCGTCAAGGGGCTCTCGTCCCGCTTGCGTGAACTGGCCTCGCTCTACGGCGTTGCCGGCCTGTTGCCTGCCGCTCCCTGAAGTGGTGCCTGTGGTCGATTAAGCGCCGTGCTGCCCCTACGGCGCCCCAGAATCGCGCCGACCCGTAAAATCATGGGCTCCCCATGCCAGCGATCTCCTTTCAATCGGTCTCCAAGACCTACCCTCCCTCCCGTCTACAGCGCGCTCAAGGCAAACCCGGCTTGCGCGCGGTCGACGATGTTAATTTCCAGATCGAAGAGGGCGAATTCTTCGGCCTCCTGGGCCCGAACGGTGCGGGCAAGACGACGCTGATCAGCATGCTCGCCGGGCTTTCGCGCCCGACGACAGGCAGCATCAGCGTCCGCGGCTTCGACGTGCAACGCGACTTTGCCGATGCGCGACGTCAGCTCGGCGTCGTGCCGCAAGAACTCGTCTTCGACCCGTTCTTCAATGTGCGAGAGTCGTTGCGCATTCAGTCGGGCTACTTCGGCATCAAGAACAACGACGCCTGGATCGACGAGCTGTTGCAGAGTCTTGGTCTGGCCGACAAGGCGACCGCAAACATGCGCCAGCTCTCAGGCGGTATGAAGCGTCGCGTGCTGGTGGCTCAGGCGCTGGTGCACAAGCCTTCCGTGATCGTGCTGGACGAGCCCACCGCCGGTGTCGATGTCGAGCTGCGCCAGACGCTCTGGCAGTTCATCGCCAAGCTCAACAAGCAGGGCAGCACTGTGCTGCTCACCACGCACTACCTCGAAGAAGCCGAAGCGCTATGCAATCGCATCGCGATGCTGAAACAGGGCCGTGTGATTGCGCTCGATCGCACCAGCGCACTTCTCAGTTCGGCGGCCAGCAACGTGCTGCGTTTCAAGACGGATGCGTCGCTGCCTTGGGCCATCGCCCAACACGCCCGCATCACGGGGCGCATCGTGCAGTTGCCTGCGCAAAACGCGCACGAAGTGGAACAACTGCTGACCGCGATCCGCGAAGCCGGCGTGGCGGTGGAAGACGTCGAGATGCGCAAGGCCGATCTTGAAGACGTGTTCATCGACCTGATGGCGGGCGAGCAGGCGCCGTTGGAGGTGGCGCGATGATCGCCGTCACCGGTTGGCACGCGTTGCTATACAAGGAGGTGCTGCGCTTCTGGAAGGTTGGATTCCAGACGGTCGGGGCGCCTGTTCTCACCGCGGTGCTTTACCTCATGGTGTTCGGCCACGTGCTTGAAAACCACGTTAAGGTTTATGGCTCCGTCAGCTACACCGCGTTCCTGATTCCGGGTCTGGTGATGATGAGCGTGCTGCAAAACGCGTTCGCCAACAGTTCGTCGTCGATCATCCAGAGCAAGATTATGGGCAGCATGGTGTTCGTGTTGCTGACGCCGCTGTCGCACTGGGGCTGGTTTTTTGCTTACGTCGGTTCGTCGATCATCCGCGGCTTGGCAGTGGGGCTCGGCGTTTTCATCGTGACCATCTTCTTCGCCATGCCGCAGTTCGCAGCGCCAGTGTGGATCCTCGTGTTCGCGTTTTTAGGCTCGGCGATGCTCGGAACACTCGGTTTGATCGCTGGCCTGTGGGCCGAGAAGTTCGATCAAATGGCTGTGTTCCAGAACTTCCTCATCATGCCGATGACCTTTTTGTCGGGAGTGTTTTATTCAATCGGATCGCTGCCGCCGTTCTGGCAGGCCGTCAGTCACCTCAATCCGTTTTTCTACATGATCGACGGCTTCCGCTACGGCTTTTTCGGCGTGAGCGATGCGTCGCCTTGGCTCAGCTTCGGCATTGTCGGAGTCGCTTGGCTCGTCGTGAGCGCGATCGCCGTCAATCTGCTGCGCATTGGTTACAAAATTCGGGGCTGAGCAAGATGACATCCGATGAACTTCAATCGATCATTCAATCAGGCTTGCCGTGTGAGCACATCGCGCTGGAAGGTGACGGCCGTCACTGGTATGCCACCATCGTGTCGGCGGAATTCGAGGGCAAGCGCGCCATCCAGCGACATCAGCGCGTCTACGCCACCCTCGGTGCGAAAATGCACACCGACGAAGTGCACGCACTGTCGATGAAGACTTTCACGCCGACCGAATGGGCGGCGTCGCAAACATAGCGGCTGGCTTTTGACGGCCATCCAATGGCCCTGATTTTTTCGCTGGATTCTCGATGGACAAACTTCTTATTCGCGGTGGGCGCACGCTCCAGGGCGAAGTGCTTATTTCCGGCGCCAAGAATGCCGCGCTGCCCGAACTGTGCGCGGCGCTGTTGACCGACCAGCCCGTGACGCTTCGCAATGTCCCGCGCCTGCAAGATGTGTCGACCATGCTTAAGCTGGTCCGTAACATGGGCGTCGCGGCCGAGCGCGACGACAACGGCATGGTGCGGCTCGACGCGAGCGATCTGACCAATCCGGAAGCGCCGTACGAACTGGTCAAAACCATGCGCGCCTCGGTGCTGGCGCTCGGCCCGCTGCTGGCGCGCTTCGGTCACGCCAAGGTGTCGCTGCCGGGCGGCTGCGCCATCGGATCGCGTCCAGTCGACCAGCACATCAAGGGCCTGCAGGCGATGGGCGCCGAGATCGTCGTCGAGCACGGTTACATGATCGCGCGGCTGCCGGAGGGCCGTACGCGGCTGCGTGGCGCCAGCATCCTGACCGACATGGTGACGGTGACCGGCACCGAAAATTTCTTGATGGCTGCAGCCCTGGCCGAGGGCGAAACGCTGCTCGAAAATGCGGCGCAAGAACCCGAGATCGTCGACCTTGCTGAAATGCTCATCAAGATGGGCGCGAAGATCGAAGGCCACGGCACCAGCCACATCCGTGTTCAGGGCGTCGCCAAACTGCATGGCTGCGAACACGCGGTGGTGGCCGACCGCATCGAGGCCGGCACGTTCCTCTGTGCGGTGGCGGCTACCGGCGGCAATGTGCTGCTGCGCCATGCACGCGCCGAGCACATGGACGCGGTGATCGACAAGCTGCGCGAGGCGGGCTGCAAGGTGACTTCGGAAGCGGGCGGCGTGCGCATCAGCTCCCAGGGGCCGGCGCACGCGCACCTTACGGCGCAGAGCTTCAGCACCACCGAGTACCCGGGCTTTCCGACCGACATGCAGGCGCAGTTCATGGCACTCAACGTGATCGCCAAAGGCGCCTCGATGGTCACGGAAACCATCTTCGAAAACCGCTTCATGCATGTGAACGAGATGGTTCGTCTCGGCGCGACCATTCACGTCGAAGGCAAGGTTGCGATGGTCGAGGGTGTAAAGCAACTTTCGGGTGCCACGGTGATGGCGACCGATCTGCGAGCCTCGGCCAGTTTGGTCATCGCCGGTCTGGTTGCCGATGGCGAGACACTCATCGACCGCATTTACCACCTCGACCGCGGCTACGACCGCATGGAAACCAAGCTGCGTGGCCTGGGTGCAGATATCGAGCGTCTGGCAGGAGCGTCTGCTTGATCACGCTGGCCTTATCGAAAGGGCGCATTTTCGACGAGACGCTGCCCATGCTGGCCGCGGCCGGGATCGAGGTCACCGAAGACCCCGAAAAATCACGCAAGCTGATCCTCGCGACCAACCAGCCCGATGTGCGCGTGGTGCTTGTCCGGCCGTCCGATGTGCCTACTTATGTGCAATGGGGCGGTGCCGATATCGGGGTCACCGGGCTCGACACCATGATCGAGCACGGCAACGCCGGCTTGTATCTGCCGCTCGACCTGAAGATCGCCGCCTGCCGCATGAGCGTGGCGGCACGCGCCGACTTCGACTACGCCCATGCAGTGCGACAAGGCGCGCGCCTGAAGATCGCCACCAAGTTCGTCGGCATCGCGCGCGACTTCTTCGCCGTCAAGGGCGTGCACGTCGACCTCATCAAGCTCTACGGCAGCATGGAACTGGCGCCGCTCACCGGGCTGGCCGACGCGATCGTCGACATCGTCTCGACCGGCAACACGCTGCGGGCCAACAACCTGGTCGAGGTCGAGCACATCATGGAAATCAGCGCCCGACTGGTGGTGAACCAAGCGGCGCTCAAGCTCAAGCGCGAGCCCATCCGCCGCATCATCGATGCGTTCGCGTCGGCGATTGCGACGACACCTTGATCCTCGCGCCGTGACCCTTTCCGCCATCCTCCCTGCGATCCTTTGACGTCATGAAATTGACCGCATTTCCCGCGCGACTCTCCACCGCATCGACCAATTTCGAGGCCGAGTTCAAAGCGCGACTTCATTGGTCCGCCGAGGCGGATGCCGCCATCGAAAAAGTGGCGGCCGACATCCTCGCCGACGTACAACAGCGCGGCGATGCGGCGGTGCTCGCGTACACGCGCCGCTTCGACGGGCTCGATGCCGCATCGATGCAGCAAGTCGAGCTCACGCAGGCGGAAATGAAAACCGCTTTCGAGGAGTTGCCCGCCGTGCAGCGCGAGGCGCTCCAGTCCGCGGCTGCACGAGTGCGCAGCTTCCATGAGGCGCAGAAAAAGGCGTCGGGCGAGAGCTGGCGTTATCGCGACGCCGACGGTACGCTGCTCGGCCAAAAGGTCACGCCGCTCGACCGCGTCGGCATCTATGTGCCGGGCGGCAAGGCAGCCTATCCGTCGAGCGTGCTGATGAACGCCATTCCCGCCCACGTCGCCGGAGTTGGCGAAATCATCATGGTCGTGCCGACGCCGCGCGGTGAAAAGAACCCGCTTGTGCTGGCTGCGGCTTATGTCGCCGGCGTTACGCGCGGCTTCACGATCGGCGGCGCTCAGGCCATTGGCGCGCTGGCTTACGGCACGCAAACCATTCCGGCCGTCGACAAGATCACCGGCCCCGGCAACGCCTATGTGGCAGCGGCAAAACGCCGCGTGTTCGGCACCGTCGGCATCGACATGATCGCCGGCCCAAGCGAAATCCTGGTGTTGGCCGACGGCACCACACCACCCGACTGGGTTGCTATGGACCTCTTCAGCCAGGCCGAGCACGACGAGTTGGCGCAGAGCGTGTTGTTGAGCCCCGATGCGGCGTACATCGATCGCGTGCAGCAGGAGATCGATCGGTTGCTGCCCGACATGCCGCGCGCCGGCATCATCGCTGCGTCGTTGAACGGCCGCGGTGCGCTCATCCACACGCGCAGCATGGAAGAAGCCTGCGAAATCAGCAACCGCATCGCGCCCGAGCATCTGGAGGTGTCGAGCAGCGAGCCGCATCGGTGGGAGCCGCTGCTGCGCCACGCCGGGGCCATTTTTCTGGGCGCTTTCACCAGTGAAACGCTCGGCGACTACTGCGCTGGGCCGAACCATGTCTTGCCGACGTCCGGCACGGCGCGCTTTTCAAGTCCGCTCGGCGTCTACGATTTTCAGAAACGCAGTAGTCTGATCGAGGTGAGCGAGCAGGGCGCGCAAACGCTCGGCCCGATAGCCGTCACGCTGGCCGAAGGCGAGGGGCTGTTCGCCCATGCCCGTGCAGCGGCGATGCGACTGCGCAACTCCCGGGGTTCCTGATTTCAGTACTTTGAGTACTTTCAGTCCTTCAGTCCTTCAGTCCCGCAACCAATTCGCGATGTCCGGTATGTTTTCTATGCTGAGGCGCTGGGCCACCTTTCATCGAATTTCAACGCTGACTAATTTGGGCGCGGTGTTCGTATTTGCAGTGCTGTGCACGACTGCCGCCAATGCGATGACGATCCGCCAGTTCAAGCTGCTCGAAGCGAACGAGAAAAACGGCAAGGTCTACGCCGGCTACTACCTGGTCGGCGTGATGGAGGGTTTGCGCGAGGCCAGCGAGGCGTCGCAGCGCGAAGGCCGGAAGCCACCGTTCTGCGTCGAGAATCGCAAGCTCGATCCTGAGATGGCGCGCTCGCTCTACCAGACAGAATTGAAGCGCAACGCCGAAAGTTATGAAGCCGATATGCCCGTTCAACTGGTGCTGTCGGCAGCGCTCCGCAACAGTTACCGCTGCACGCACTGACTGATCCCCGCGACGCACAATCTTGTGACCTCGCAACCTTTCGATCTCCTGATTGCCCATGACTCCTGCATCGTCCGCCGACGTTTCGAACCCCGCGCTGCAACGCTTTCGCGCCGACGTGAAATCAATGCATGCCTACGCGGTGCAAGACGCGAACGGCATGGTCAAGCTCGACGCGATGGAAAACCCGTTCGGCCTGCCTCCTGCGCTGCAGGCCGAACTGGGCGCGCGGCTTGGTGCGCTGGCCATCAACCGTTATCCCGGCGATCGAGGTGTGGACCTGCAGCGTGCGCTGGCTGCGCACGCCCGCATGCCCGAGGGTTTCGCGCTGATGCTCGGCAATGGGTCGGACGAGCTGATTTCGCTTTTGGCGCTGGCGTGCGACCTGCCCGGTGCGACGGTGCTGGCGCCGGTGCCCGGCTTTGTGATGTACGCGATGAGTGCGCAGTTGCAGGGGCTTCGGTTCGTCGGTGTACCGCTCACCGCAAACTTCGAACTCGATGAAGCGGCGATGCTGGAAGCGATCGCGCTTGAGAAGCCCGCCATCGTCTACCTCGCTTATCCGAACAATCCCACCGCTAACTTGTGGGACGACGGCGTTATCGAGAAGATCGTCGATGCGCAAGGCGCGCAGGGCGGCTTGGTCGTGATGGACGAGGCCTACCAGCCCTTCGCTGGCAAAAGCTATATCGGCAGGATCGCCAAGCATGGGCATGTGCTCTTGATGCGCACGCTGAGCAAGTTCGGGTTGGCCGGCGTGAGGCTCGGTTACCTGATGGGCCCGGCAGCGCTCATCGCCGAGGTCGACAAGGTGCGCCCGCCCTACAACATCAGCGTGCTGAATTGCGAGTGCGCGCTGTTCGCACTTGAGCATTCCGCGGTGTTCGAGGCACAGGCCGAAACCATCCGCGCCGAGCGCGCCAAGTTGCTCGCCGCGTTGACAGCGTTGCCCGGCGTGACCGTTTGGCCGAGCGACGCCAACATGATCCTGGTGCGCATCGAGGGGGATGGGCAGGCCGGCGGCGACCGCGCCGGAAAAACCTTCGATCGCATGAAGGCGCACGGCGTGCTCGTGAAGAACGTTTCTAAAATGCACCCACTGCTCGCGAACTGCCTGCGCCTCACAGTCGGAACCGCCGACGAGAACGCTCAGATGCTCGCGGCGATCCGAAAATCCTTATGAACACCCCCACGACACCCGATCAGGTTCTCGCGGCCGCGGCCGGCGCTTCTTCCGGCGTGCCCGGCGCGCGTACGGCCTCTGTTACCCGCAACACGGCGGAAACAAAGATCACCGTCAGCGTCAATCTCGATGGCTCCGGCAAGGCGAAACTGTCAACCGGCATCGGTTTCTTCGACCACATGCTCGACCAGATCGCGCGCCACGGCTTGATCGATCTCGACATCCATTGCGAGGGCGACCTGCACATCGACGGCCACCATACGGTCGAAGACGTGGGCATCACGCTGGGCCAGGCGGTCGCCAAGGCGATCGGCGACAAGAAGGGCATTCGCCGCTACGGCCACGCCTACGTGCCGCTGGACGAAGCCTTGAGCCGTGTCGTGATCGATTTTTCGGGCCGTCCCGGGCTGGTCATGGACGTGCCGTTCACCAGCGGGATGATCGGCACTTTCGACAGCCAGCTTACCTACGAATTTTTTCAGGGCTTCGTGAACCACGCGTTCGTCACGCTGCACATCGACAACCTGAAAGGCGTCAACGCGCACCACCAGTGCGAGACGGTCTTCAAGGCGTTTGCGCGGGCCGTGAGAGCCGCGCTCGAAGTCGATCCGAGATCGATCGGCGTCATTCCGTCGACCAAAGGCTCCCTCTGAAAGATTCGAACGGCATGGCCAACACGGTGGCGGTGGTCGACTACGGCATGGGCAACCTGCGCTCGGTGTCGCAAGCCGTGCAGCACGCCGCCGATCAGGTCGGCGTACAGGTCTTTGTCACCTCCGACCCCGACGTCGTGCGCAAGGCTACGCGCGTGGTGCTGCCGGGCCAGGGTGCCATGCCCGACTGCATGCGCGAGCTGCGTGATTCGGGCCTGCAGGCGTCGGTGCTGGAGGCGGCTGCCAGCAAGCCACTGTTCGGCGTGTGCGTCGGCATGCAGATGCTGCTGTCGCACAGCCATGAGGGGCCGACCGACGGCCTCGGGCTCATTCCGGGTGACGTGGTCAAGTTCGACCTGGCGGGCAGGATGCAGCCCGACGGCAGCCGCTACAAGGTGCCGCAGATGGGGTGGAACCAGGTCCGCCAGGCGCAGCCGCACCCGATCTGGGCGGGTGTGCCCGACGGGAGCTACTTCTATTTCGTGCACAGCTTCTACGCGAAGCCGACCAATGCGAAGCACAGCGTCGGCGAGGCGGACTACGGCGCGCCCTTCACGGCCGCCATCGCACGCGATAATATTTTTGCTACCCAGTTTCATCCCGAAAAGAGCGCTGACCATGGTTTGCAGCTCTACCGCAACTTTCTCCACTGGAACCCCTGAGCCCCGTTTTCGGGCCGCCCTGCCATGTTGCTGATTCCCGCTATCGATCTCAAGGACGGTCACTGCGTTCGCCTCAAGCAGGGCGACATGGGCCAATCGACCATCTTCAGCGAAGACCCGGCCGCCATGGCGCGCAAGTGGGTCGAGGCCGGCGCGCGGCGCCTGCATCTTGTCGACCTGAACGGCGCTTTTGCCGGCAAGCCGCAGAATCACGCCGCGATCAAGGCGATCTTGCGCGAAGTCGGCGACGAGATTCCGGTGCAGCTGGGCGGCGGGATTCGTGATCTCGACACCATCGAGCGCTACATCGACGACGGCCTCCGCTACGTGATCATCGGCACCGCCGCCGTCAAGAACCCGGGCTTTTTGAAAGATGCCTGCGTGGCGTTTGGCGGCCACATCATCGTCGGCCTCGACGCGAAGGATGGCAAGGTCGCGACCGATGGCTGGAGCAAGCTCACCGGCCACGAAGTCGCCGATCTGGGCAAGAAGTTCGAAGACTACGGCGTCGAATCGATCATCTACACCGACATCGGCCGCGACGGCATGTTGTCGGGCATCAATATCGAGGCGACGGTGCGGCTGGCGCAGGCGCTGACGATCCCGATCATCGCCTCCGGCGGCTTGTCGAACATGGACGACATCGACAAGCTGTGCGCTGTCGAAAGCGATGGTGTCGAGGGCGTGATCTGCGGTCGGGCGATCTATTCCGGCGATCTCGACTTCGCACTGGCGCAGGAACGCGCCGACGAACTCGGCGCGGCCTGACAGCCTGAGCCGGCGGCGACCCGGCCTGCCCCGTGCGAGACGCCGACAGCGAGGGTCGATCAGCCTCTCGATCAGCCTCGGAAACACGTCCGAGACGATGAAGGTGGACGGGCCGACGCCGCACGCTCCATAGAATCGAGCGCATGCCGACTCAATCTCTACTTTTTCGCGGACAGCCAGCGCTGGCAGTGGCGCTGCCCGGCGGCGATCGCGCGGTGGTGGCGTTGCACGGCGCGCACCTGTTGTCGTGGACCACGGCCGATGGCATCGAGCGGATTTACCTGAGCCCGGCCGCGCAGTTCGACGGGAAGAGCGCGATCCGCGGCGGTGTGCCGGTGTGCTGGCCGCAGTTCAACGAGCGTGGCCCTCTGCCCAAGCATGGTTTTGCGCGGAACGTGCTTTGGGAGGCCGTGACCGAAGTTCCGGAAACCAAGGCGGGCGAGCTGACGCTGGTGCTGCGCGACAACGACGCCACCCGGGCGCTCTGGCCCCGCACCTTTGATTTGCGCCTTGGTATTTCGCTGACTCCCGGCAGCTTGCGCACCACTCTCGTGGCCATCAACACCGACAGTGCACCGTGGAGCTTCGCCGCCGCGCTGCACAGCTATCTGCACGTCGACGACATCGCCGATGCTCGGTTGGAAGGCCTGCAGAATGCGAAGCGCTGGGACTCGGTACGCAATGAGCGGCACGTCGAGATGACTGAATCGCTGAACTTCGACGCCGAGTTCGACAGCGTTTACGGTGCACCGGTGGCGCCGCTGAAACTGGTCCAGCCTTCCGGCACACTGCAGATCGCCCAAAGCGCGAGTTGCACCGAAACCGTGGTCTGGAACCCAGGCGCCGCGCTCAGCGCCAAGATGAGCGACATGCCGGATGACGGCTACAGGCACATGCTTTGCGTGGAAGCCGCGCGCATCGACGAGAACGTGCTGCTGGCACCCGGCGCGCAGTGGCAGTGCTGGCAACAATTCACCGTGCTCTGAATCTCTTTTTTTTCGATTTTCTGCTGACTCTTTACGACCGACCCATGCTCGCCAAACGGATCATTCCTTGCCTCGACGTCACCGGTGGCCGTGTCGTCAAGGGCGTCAACTTTCTCGAACTGCGCGATGCCGGCGACCCAGTGGAAATCGCAGCGCGCTACAACGCACAGGGCGCCGACGAACTCACGTTTCTCGACATCACCGCCACCAGCGACGGTCGCGATTTGATCCTGCCGATCATCGAAGCGGTGGCGTCGCAGGTATTCATTCCCCTGACCGTCGGCGGCGGCGTGCGCACCGTCGAAGACGTGCGGCGGCTGCTCAACGCGGGCGCCGACAAGACCAGCTTCAACTCCGCCGCCATCGCGAACCCGCAGGTCATCGACGACGCCTCGCACAAGTACGGCGCGCAATGCATCGTGGTCGCCATCGATGCCAAGCGTCGCAGCGCCGAAGAGGCCGAGCGCATCGGGCCGAACGGTCTGCGCGTCGGCCCCGGATGGGATGTGTACAGCCATGGCGGGCGGCAGAACACGGGATTGGATGCTGTGCAATGGGCCATCGAAATGGCACGCCGCGGCGCCGGCGAAATCCTGTTGACCAGCATGGACCGCGACGGCACCAAGAGCGGCTTTGACCTGGAACTCACGCGTGCCGTGAGCGATGCGATCGGCATCCCGGTGATCGCTTCCGGCGGCGTCGGCACACTGGCCGATCTGGCGGACGGCGTGCAGACCGGCGGCGCCGATGCGGTGCTGGCGGCGAGCATCTTTCATTACGGTGAGTTCACGGTCGGCGAGGCCAAGACCCTGATGGCCTCCCGTGGCATACCGATGCGGATTTAGCGATCCGGGACAATGCACCAATGAATTGGCTCGATGAAGTGAAGTGGGACGCGAACGGCCTGGTGCCGGTCATCGCGCAGGAGCGCGGCAGCAACGACGTGTTGATGTTCGCCTGGATGAACCGCGAGGCGCTCGAAAAGACCGCCGAGCTCGGCCGCGCGGTGTATTACAGCCGGTCGCGCGAAAAGTTGTGGTTCAAGGGCGAGGAGTCGGGCCATGAACAAAAGGTCCACGAGATCCGGATGGACTGCGACAACGACGTCGTGTTGCTCAAGGTCACGCAACTCGGCCATGAACCCGGCATCGCCTGCCACACAGGGCGCCACAGCTGCTTCTTCAGCAAGTACGAAGGCGGGCAATGGACGGCGGTCGAGCCTGTCCTCAAAGACCCTGAAACGATCTATAAATCATGAGCACGAGCCGAATCGACGACGCACTCGATCGCCTTGCTGCGGTGATCGAAAGCCGGTTGCCCGCCCGCGGCGGCGATCCGGACACGAGCTACGTGGCCCGGTTGTTGCATCGTGGCCCGGATGCCTTTCTGAAAAAGATCGGCGAAGAAGCCACTGAAGTCGTGATGGCCGCCAAAGATGCGGACCACGGCGGCGATGCCAAAAAAATAGTGAACGAAGTGGCCGACCTGTGGTTCCACAGTATGGTAGCGCTGGCACATTACGGGCTGTCGCCGCGTGACGTGGTGGCCGAACTGGAGCGCCGCGAAGGCACCAGCGGCATTGAAGAAAAGTCCTTGCGCAAGGCGCAAGACCGCGAAGCATCAAACGACTGAAAGGACGTCATGGCCAACGACATCGTGACCGTTCAACCCGACAACTCGCTCAAAACCTGGGGCTGGGTCAGCTACGTGCTGCATTTGGTGGTCGCCATCGGCGCCGTGTTGCCCGGCGCCCAGGTGTCGGTCGTGCTGCTGCTGGTGGCGCTGGTGATCGACGTGGTCAAACGCGATGATGCGGCCGGCACTTGGCAGGCGTCGCACTTCAGCTGGCGCATTCGCTCAGTCTTGTGGGCTGGGGTGCTGTACCTGCTGACCTCGTGGCTCTGGCTGCTGCTGTTGGTGCCGGGATGGATTGCCTGGGGCTTGATCTCCCTGTGGTTTCTCTACCGCATCGTCAAGGGAATGATCCGCATGAACGACGGCCGCCCGATGGACACCAGCAATGTCGTCTGACCCGAACTGCGTTTTCTGCAAGATCATCGAAGGCAAGATTCCTTCGCGCAAGGTCTACGAAGACGACGACCTGTTCGTCTTCCACGACATCGCGCCTTGGGCGCCGGTCCATTTCATGATGGTGCCCAAAGACCATATTCCGTCGATGGCGCAACTGACACCCGCACACGCCGCGCTGATGGGAAAAATTATGACGCTGGCGCCCAGCCTAGCGACGGAGCAGGGCTGCCGCGCTTACCCGGAAGGCGGCTTTCGCGTCGTAGTCAATACCGGCGCCGAAGGTGGGCAAGAAGTGCACCATCTCCATGTTCACGTCATGGGCGGCCCTCGTCCGTGGCTGCGCGGCTGAGATCGCCGCAAGACTAAAATTCATACATTCTTCAGGAGTCTTCCATGGGTTCTTTTTCTATCTGGCATTGGCTGATCGTGCTGCTGATCGTGGTGATGGTGTTCGGCACAAAGAAGTTGCGCAATATGGGCAGCGACCTTGGCGGTGCCGTCAAGGGTTTCAAAGACGGCGTCAAAGACGGGTCGAGCACCGACACGGCGGTACCGCCCGCCGGTCACGTAACGTCGAACCCGGCCGCCGACAAGTCGACGATCGACGTCGAAGCGCGCCAGAAGTCCTGAGCCGCCGCACCCAGTGTTCGACCTCGGTCTAGAAAAGATGGCGCTGATCGGCGTGGTCGCGCTGGTCGTCATCGGTCCCGAAAAGCTGCCCCGCGTGGCGCGCACCGTCGGCATGCTGCTGGGCAAGGCGCAGCGCTATGTCAACGACGTCAAGTCCGAGGTCAATCGGTCGATGGAGCTCGATGAGTTGCGCAAGATGAAGAGCACTGTCGAAGACGCGGCGCGCGACGTTCAGAGCAGCATCCAGTCGAGCGCGAGCGATCTCGAAAAGCAGCTCTCCGGCAGCAGCGCCGAAACGTTGTCGGCGCTGGCCGAGCCGGAGCCGGTGGTTCCGGAATACAGGCATCCCCGCAAAAACTGGCGCCTGAAACAGGGCGCCACCCCGCAGTGGTACAAGTCGCGCAACGGTGTGCGCACCAAGGCGCTTTCGGGTGCGGCGCGCGTTGCGCGCTTCCGCCCCCACAAGATCAACTAGCGCACCACCCCAGCGACCCTCGCGCGCCGCACGGCGTCCGACAGCGCTCCTTGTTCTCCATTGCTCCCCATGGCTGATTCCGATACCCATAACAAAGAAGACGAACTGGCCGGCACCGAGCAGCCTTTCGTCGCGCATCTCGTCGAGCTGCGCGACCGATTGCTGTATTGCGCCTACGGCCTTGCCGTCGCCGCGGCGCTGCTCGCTATTTGGCCCGGCCCGAGTGGTCTGATCGACATGATCGCGGTGCCGATTCGCGCGCACATGCCAAGTGGGGGCAAACTGATCGCCATTGGCGTGTTCTCGCCGTTTTTCGTGCCGCTCAAAGTGTTGGGCATGACCTCGGTGTTGCTGGCGCTGCCTTGGCTGATGTACCAGATCTGGATGTTCGTGGCGCCTGGCCTGTACAGCCACGAAAAACGCTTTGCCTTGCCGCTGATTTTCTTCGGCAGCTTGCTGGCGTACACCGGCATCGGCTTCGTGCAGTTCTTCGTGCTCGACAAGATGTTTGGCTTTATCCAGCGCTTCACGCCGGTGTCGGTCAATGCGACGCCCGACATCTCGTCATACGTTGAAGCCATCCTGTCGCTGTACATCGCGTTCGGCGTTGCGTTTCAGGTGCCGATCGTGGTGATGTTGCTGGTGCGCTTCGAGTTGGTCACCGTCGAAAAGCTGCGCTCTTTTCGCGGCTATTTCATTGTCGTCGCATTCGTGGTCGCCGCGGTGTTGACGCCGCCCGACGTGGTGTCGCAACTGGCGCTCGCCATTCCGATGTGCCTGCTTTACGAGATCGGCATCCTCGGCGCGAAATACTTCGTAAAGCACAGCAAGAAGCCCGACGACATCGCGGCATCGACCGAAGTCGATGCCAAGCTTTGAGCTGAAATTCGGCTGAGCCGAAGGGCGCTTGAGCCGAACTTCGCCGAGCGGCGGTCGGCGTTTATTCGTTGTCTTGCGCAGGTGCCTTGCGAATCGGCGTCTTGGGTCGCAGGCCGGGCGTCACGTCGAGTTCCATCTTGTCGCCGCCGCGGCGCAAGGCGAAGCGCGAGGCGTTGCCCGGCTTGAGTCCGGCGACCGCAGTCAACAGCTCCTGCACGTTGTCGATCTTCTTGTCGCCCACACCGGTGATGACGTCACCCGGACGAATCCCCGCTTTGGCAGCCGGCCCGGCCTGCAGTACGCCGGTGATGATGACGCCGGTGTCGGCCTTCACACCGAAGGTTTCGGCCAGCTCGGGCGACAGGTTGTTCGGCTCCACGCCGATCCAGCCGCGCCGCACCTGGCCTTCTTTGACGATGCCTTCAAGCACGATCTTCGCCATCGACACGGGGATCGCGAAGCCGATGCCCATGCTGCCGCCCGAGCGCGAATAGATCGCGGTATTGATGCCTTCGAGGTTGCCGTTCACGTCGATCAGCGCACCACCGGAATTGCCCGGGTTGATGGCGGCGTCGGTCTGAATAAAGTTCTCGAAGTTGTTGATGCCCAACTGGTTGCGGCCGAGTGCGGAGACGATGCCACTGGTCACGGTCTGGCCGACGCCGAACGGGTTGCCGATGGCCAGCACCTGATCGCCCACTTCCAGCCCGTCCGAATTGCCAAGGGTAATGACCGGCAGCTTGTCGAGTTCGATCTTGAGCACGGCCAAGTCGGTATCGGGGTCGGTGCCGATGACTTTGCCATGCGCATGCCGGCTGTCGTTGAGCGTAACTTCGATCTCGTCGGCGCCCTCGACCACATGGTTGTTGGTCAGGATGTAGCCATCGGCGCTGACGATCACGCCGCTGCCCAGTCCGACTTGTGGCTGGTCGCCCCCCTGGTCGCCGAAGAAAAACTTGAACCACGGGTCGTTGCTGCGCGGATTGCGCTGTGCGGCCTTGCTGGTGTTGATGCTGACCACGGCGGGAGATGCCTTCTTGGCAGCAGCGCTCAAGCTGCCCGGCGCGATGTTGTTCAGTGCGCCTGCGGGCGCTTCGACGACCGACACCACGCCACCGAGCAACGTGGCACGTCGGTTGACCCATTCGGGCTTGAGCGTCGACACGACGAAAAAAGCTGCCAGCAGCACGGTGACGGCTTGGGCGAACAGCAGCCAGATACGTTTCATGGGAAGTGGAAAGGGGGAGAAAAAGAAAACGCATTGTCCCTCAGCGCCTGGCCTTCGGCCGCGGCCACAATGGCGTGATGAGCACGACCCGCCACGAACTCCTGCATGCGTTCGACCTGCTGCTGGCCCCCGCACGTTTCAAGGACTACGGGCCAAATGGCCTGCAAGTCGAAGGCCGTACGGTGGTGCGCAAGATCGTATCCGGTGTCACTGCCAGCCGTGCGTTGATCGAAGCCGCCATTCATGCCGAAGCCGACGCGATTTTTGTCCACCACGGCTTGTTCTGGCGCGGGCAGGACGGGCGTGTCACCGGCTGGATGAAGCAGCGGCTCGGGTTGCTGCTTGGCGATGACGTAAATCTGTTCGCGTATCACCTGCCGCTCGACGCGCATCCCGACCTCGGCAACAACGCGCAGCTTGGGCTCAAGCTGGGCTTGGTCGCGCAACCTGGCTCCGGTGGTCGGTTCGGGGAGCAAGAGCTCGGGTTTCTCGGCGGACGTACCGATGGCGCATCGTTCCCCAGCGCTGCTTTGCTCGCGATTCATGTTGAAAAAATACTCGGACGCCCGGTCACGCTGGTTGATGGCGCGCATCGTCCGATCAAGACTATTGCGTGGTGCACCGGTGGCGCGCAAGGCCACTTCGAGGCAGCGATCGCGGCGGGTGCCGACGCCTTCATCACCGGAGAAATTTCAGAGCCGCAAGCGCATTACGCGCGCGAAATGGGTGTGGCGTATCTCGCCTGCGGCCATCACGCGACAGAACGCTACGGTGCGCCTGCTGTGGCCGGGCATATCGCTGCGCAGCTCGGCTTGGCCCACGAGTTCATCGACATCGACAACCCGGCATGAAGACGACGAAGCCCATTGCAATTACGTTGGGCGACCCGGCAGGTATCGGCCCCGAGATCATCGTCAAGGCTTTTCGGGATGCGCCGGATGCCACACGAGGTTGCTTCGTTGCGGGCGACGTTGCGACGGTGCGCGCTGCATGTACGGCGCTGGCGTCACCGGGGCAACTGGCTTGGCCGGTGGCATTGCTCGACAGCGCAAGCGAGGCGGTCGATGTTCCGCCTCGTTGCGTTCCGGTGCTGCAAGTGGTCGAGCCGCCGCCCGTTTTCGCCGTGGGCATCGTGAGTGCATTGGCCGGACAGGTGGCGGGCGACTGCGTGGTGTGGGCGGTGCGTGCTGCGCTTCACGGTGACATCGCTGCGATGGTGACTGCGCCGCTTCACAAGGAGTCTCTGGCTGCGGCTGGTTTTCCATATCCCGGTCACACCGAGTTGCTGCAGGCCGAGTCGGCGGCGTATCTCGGGCGCCCTGTCTCCAAGGTGCCGGTGCGCATGATGCTGGCAAACGACGAGCTGCGAACTGTGCTCGTCAGCATCCACATGTCGCTTCGAAACGCGATCGACGCCGTCACGTTCGAAGGCGTGTTGCAGACGTTGCGCATCACGCATTCAGCTTTGGGAGTGGCGCTGGGGCACGCGCCGCGAATCGGCGTGGCTGGCCTCAATCCCCACGCAGGCGAGGGTGGGTTGTTCGGTTCGGAAGAGCAGCACATCATCGCGCCGGCGATAGCCGCGGCGCGTTTGGAAGGAATCGACGCGCACGGGCCGTATGCGCCGGACACCGTGTTTATGCGTGCGCGCGCGACGCCAGGCCGCAAAGGCGAGTTCGATGTGGTCGTCGCGATGTACCACGACCAGGGGCTGATTCCCGTCAAGTATCTTGGTGTCGACAAAGGCGTCAACGTGACGCTGGGCTTGCCGCTGGTCCGCACCAGCCCCGATCACGGCACGGCGTTCGACATTGCCGGCACCGGACGCGCAGATGCATCGAGCCTGATCGAGGCGCTGCGCATGGCCCGCACGTTGGCTGGCGTCGGCAGAAATAAAGCTGCGGTTACGAGCGTTTGAGGCTGTCGCGGATTTCGCGCAACAACACGATGTCTTCGGGCGTCGGCGCAGGGGGTGGCGCCACGTCGTCGTGCCTGCGCAGTTTGTTGATCTGTTTGACCATGAGGAAAATGATGAAGGCAAGAATTGCGAAGTTCACCGCCACGGTGATGAAGCTGCCGTAGGCGAGCACGGGTACGCCAGCCTTCTTCAGGTCGGCCAGCGTGTTGGCTACGCCGGGTGGCGCTGTGCCCATCACGACGAAGTAGTTCGAAAAATCGAGCTTGCCGAATACGAGCCCGACGATCGGCATGATGATGTCGCCGACCAGTGAGTCGACGATCTTGCCGAACGCTGCCCCGATGATCACGCCCACTGCCAGGTCAACGACGTTCCCTTTGACTGCGAACTCGCGAAATTCCTTGATAAAACTCATGCCGGTTCCTCGTGCGCTAGGGCTGATTCAGGCGTCGAGTATAGGAGGCTGAAACGGCGTTGCGGGGTGTGTCGACGCCCCGCCGCACGTTGAATTCGCCTGTATCGCTCCGCTACAATCGCGGGTTGAGCCAAGCCCCAGCGAAGAAGATTGAGGACCCCCATGAGTGACATCACTGTCGGCCAACCCAGGATCGACACCAGCAGACGGACGTGGTTGATCGCATCCAGTTGTGCAGGCGCGGTGGGCGGCGTCGCCGTCGCAGTGCCCTTCATCAGCACGTTCGAGCCTTCGGAAAAGGCCAAGGCTGCGGGCGCACCTGTCGAAGTGGACATCAGTGCTCTCAAGGTCGGCGAGAAGATGACCGTCGAATGGCGCGGCAAGCCGGTCTGGATTCTGAGGCGCACGCCGGCGCAACTCGCCGAGTTGCCGAAGCTCGATCCGCAGCTGGCAGACCCGCAGTCAAAGCGGCATCCCGACGAGTTCACTCCTAAATACGCGCAGAACGAGCACCGCTCGATCAAGCCTGAAGTGCTGGTTGTCGTTGGTATCTGCACGCACCTCGGCTGCTCGCCGAGCGATCGATTTCAAACCGGCCCTCAGCCTTCGCTGCCTGCGGATTGGGAGGGCGGTTTTCTGTGCCCTTGCCACGGCTCGACCTTTGATCTTGCCGGTCGCGTGTTCAAAAACAAGCCCGCGCCCGACAACCTGCCGGTGCCGCCGCACATGTACATGACCGACACGCGTTTGCTCATCGGCGAAGACAAAAACGCCAAGGCTTGAGAGACAAACACATGGCTGAATTCCACGAGATATCGCCCAATGCACCAGCCGGTGAAAAGCTGCTGAACTGGGTCGACAACCGGTTCCCGCTGACCAAGCTGTGGAACGACCAATGGGGCAAGTACTACGCTCCGAAAAGTCTTAACTTTTGGTACGTTTTCGGTTCGCTTGCGATGCTGGTGCTGGTCATACAGATCGTGACCGGCATTTTTCTGGTCATGCACTACAAGCCCGATGCAACGCAGGCGTTTGCGTCGGTCGAGTACATCATGCGCGACGTGCCCTGGGGCTGGCTCATCCGTTACATGCATTCGACGGGTGCCTCCGCGTTCTTCGTCGTGGTGTATCTGCATATGTTCCGCGGGCTTCTTTACGGCAGCTATCGCAAGCCTCGCGAACTGATCTGGGTCTTTGGTTGCGCGATCTTTCTGTGTCTGATGGCTGAAGCCTTCATGGGCTATCTGCTGCCATGGGGCCAGATGAGCTATTGGGGCGCTCAGGTGATCGTGAACCTGTTCGCCGCGATCCCGTTCGTCGGCCCTGACCTCGCATTGCTGATTCGCGGCGACTACGTGGTGAGCGACGCCACGCTCAACCGCTTTTTCAGCTTCCACGTCATCGCCGTGCCGTTGGTGTTGCTCGGCTTGGTTGTTGCGCATTTGATCGCGCTGCACGAGGTGGGATCGAACAATCCTGACGGCATCGAGATCAAGGCGAACCGCGGCGCCGATGGCCACCCGGTCGATGGCATCCCATCGCATCCCTACTACACGGTGCACGACATCTTCGGCGTGGTGGTGTTCCTCACTATCTTCTCGGCGGTGATCTTCTTCGCGCCTGAAGCGGGTGGCTACTTCCTGGAGTACAACAATTTCATCCCGGCCGATTCTTTGAAGACGCCGAACCACATCGCACCGGTCTGGTATTTCACTCCGTTCTATTCGATGCTGCGTGCGACCACTGACGACATGGTCAACGTGTTCGCGCTCATCCTCGCGATCGCGGCGGTCTGGAACTTCATCAAGGGTAAGTCGGGCATGTTCATCAAGGTGGCTGTCGTGGTCGCGGCTTTGGTGCTGATCGCCTTGCTGAAGTCGTTCGACGCCAAGTTTTGGGGCGTCGTGGTGATGGGTGGTTCGGTCATCATCCTGTTCTTCCTGCCGTGGCTCGATCACAGCGAAGTGCGGTCAATTCGTTATCGCCCGAGCTGGCACAAGTATGTATACGGCGTGTTCGTATTCTTCTTCTTGATCTTGGGGTACCTAGGTATCGAGCCGCCAGGCGTATGGGGCGGCATCACGATTGGCTCCCTCACGCTCGACATCGCGCAGACGGTTTCGCAAGTCGGCACGTTGCTCTACTTCGGTTTCTTTCTCCTGATGCCTCTCTGGAGTCGCGCAGGCGAGTTCAAGCCGGTGCCCGACCGCGTGGTCTTTGCTGCGCACTGAGGCCGGACCAGCATGACCAAAAAGACAAATACATCGACAGGCTCTGCGACCACGATGAAGACGCTGAAGCAGGGTATTGCCAGCTGGCTGGCAACGTTCAGCCTCGCCCTAGGCTTGGCCTTTGTGGTGGCTGCCCCGGCTGCTGCCGAAAGCGAAGGTTATGTTTGGGACAAGGCGCCCAACAAAACAAACGACGTTGCCGCGTTGCAAAACGGCGCCAAGCTCTTCGTCAACTACTGCCTGAACTGCCACTCGGCTGCGTTCATGCGCTACAACCGGCTGCAGGACATCGGCATAACCGAGCAGCAGATTAAGGACAATCTTCTGTTCACGACCGACAAGGTCGGCGAGACCATGAAGGCCAACATCGATCCTCGGCAGGCCAAGGAATGGTTCGGCGCCAATCCACCCGACCTGACTTTGGTCGCGCGCTCGCGCGCTGGCCATGGCGGCACTGGCGCTGACTATCTTTACACCTACCTGCGCACGTTCTACCGCGACGACACCAAAGCGACGGGCTGGAACAACATGGCCTACCCGAGCGTGGCCATGCCGCATGTGCTGTGGGAACTGCAAGGTGACCGTCGCCCGGTCTACGAGAAGATCGAGCAACACGGTCATGAGACCGAGGTGTTCAAAGGCTGGCAACAGGTCACTCCGGGCACCATGACGCCTTTGCAGTACGACCAGTCCATTGGCGATCTCGTCAGCTACCTTCAATGGATGGCCGAGCCTGCACAAAACACGCGTGTACGCATCGGTGTGTGGGTCTTGTTGTTCTTGCTGATGGCGGTGGTCTTTACGTGGCGGTTGAACGCGTCTTACTGGAAAGAAGTCAAGTAGCGCCCGCTTACCGCCGATCGGCCGCTGACGCGTCCGGTCCTCCAGAGTGGGTTGCTGATGCTGCCCACTCTTTTTGATTTTTAGGAGTCTTTCGCCATGATGGTTCTGTATTCAGGAACAACCTGCCCCTTTTCCCATCGCTGCCGCTTTGTCTTGTTCGAGAAAGGCATGGACTTCGAAATTCGCGACGTCGACCTCTATAACAAGCCAGAAGACATCAGCGTGATGAACCCGTACGGGCAAGTGCCGATCCTGGTCGAGCGCGACCTCATCCTGTACGAGTCGAACATCATCAACGAGTACATCGACGAGCGCTTTCCGCATCCGCAATTGATGCCCGGCGACCCGGTCGACCGCGCACGCGTCCGGCTGTTTCTGCTCAACTTCGAAAAGGAACTTTTCGTGCATGTGTCGACGCTCGAAAACCGCACGTCGAAAGGCAACGATAAGGCGCTTGAGAAGGCCCGTGCACACATTCGCGATCGCCTTACGCAGCTCGCGCCGGTTTTCTTGAAGAACAAGTACATGCTTGGCGACAACTTCTCGATGCTCGACGTCGCGATTGCACCGCTGCTCTGGCGCCTTGACTACTACGGCATCGATCTCAGCAAGAACGCTGCACCGCTACTCAAGTACGCCGAACGCATTTTTTCGCGCCCGGCCTACATCGAAGCGCTGACGCCGTCTGAAAAGGTCATGCGCAAGTAAGCGCTCTTTGCCGGTGACTTTGTCGAAATGATCAACGCGCTCGAATCGTCTTCCACGCGACCGTACCTCATTCGGGCACTGTACGAATGGTGCACCGACAACGGGTTCACGCCCTATGTCGCGGTACTGGTCGACGAGACCGTGCAGGTCCCGCGCGAGTACGTCAAGAACGGCGAGATCGTGTTGAACATCAGCTTTGACGCGACGAGTTCGCTCAAGCTCGGCAACGATTTCATCGAGTTCAAGGCTCGCTTCGCAGGCACGGCGCGCGAGATCAACGTACCGGTCGGTCGCGTGATTGCCATCTACGCGCGTGAGAACGGGCAGGGGATGGCTTTTCCGGCGCCTGCGCAGCCGGCTGCTGCAAAAGGCCCACAGGTAACTCAGTCAACCGTTGATATAGGCGACGGGCGCTCACCGGTGCGCGCAGCGCAACGCGGCGACGGTGCCAGCGACACCAAAATCATGCACCTCGTCACTGGCGACGAGTTGCCCGGCCACCGTGGCACAGCCGAAGATGCACCGACGGATCAGGACGATCCGCCGCGGCCCCCAGCGGGCGGCGGCGCCAAGCCCTCGTTGAAACGCATCAAATAGTCGACGAAGTCGAGGCTACAAGTTGACACCGCGATGCGCGCTACGCGCACCGCTAAAATCCAGATCCCGCCGCTTTAGCTCAGTTGGTAGAGCAACCGCCTTGTAAGCGGTAGGTCGTCAGTTCGATTCCGACAAGCGGCACCATTCATGGCCGGGGCTCAAGATGCCCCGCACAAACAATCCCAGCACGGCGCTCAGGCGCTTCATGCCACTGGCGAGCCTTGGCGGCTCGTCGTTCAGCCAGCGGCGCACCTCGATCAGGTACAGGCTGAAGATAAGCGAAGCGATCTGGTCGGCGGGCACGTCATCCTGTGCTTCTCCGCTTTTCTGTGCAGCGCGCACCATCTGTTCGATGTGGCCCAAGATCACCGGGCGGCGGGCGTAGAAGCGATGCGCCTCTTCGCCGTGGGTAGCCCCCGGCGCCAGAAATTCGGACGTCTCGCGCAGCGCCGGACGCGCCAGCCGCGGTTCGCTGGCCCAGTAGCGGTATCGGAGCTCGAAGTACGGTAGCAATCTTTCGCGCAGCGAGCCCGGTCTTTCCAGCAATGCTTGTCCTTTGAGATTGACCGCGTCGAGCTCGTCGTTGACCACCTGCAGCAACAAGTCACGCTTGTCCTTGGCGTAGACGAATACCGTGCCGGTGGACACGTCAGCCCGCGTGGCGATCTCGCGGGTAGTCGCCGCCTCGTAGCCATGCTCGATGAACACAGCGCGCGCCGCCTCGATGATGCGCTTGCGTTTGTCGGTTTTGCTCCGCTCGCGCAGGCCCGCTCGGGGTGCTTGTGTCGGCTCAGTCTCGAAGTTGGGCATCTACGCATTATCTAGTCGTTGACGAGAAAATTGAGCAAAGTTATATTTGAGCACGCTCAATTAAACGAGTCAGTTGCCTGAAGTGGCGAGTGCCACCCCACCAAAGAGAGACACGCATGTTCCCGAAGAATGCTTGGTATGTTGCCTGCATGCCCGAGGAAATCGACGACAAACCATTGGGTCGAAAGATCTGCAGTGAGGCGATCGTTTTTTATCGCGGCCCGGACAACGTGGTCGCAGCGCTCGAAGACTTTTGCCCACATCGCGGTGCGCCGCTCTCACTGGGCTCAGTGGTCGAAGGCAAACTGGTCTGCGGTTATCACGGGCTGGAAATGGGATGCGACGGCAAGACCATCGCCATGCCGGGCCAACGCGTGCGCGGCTTTCCAGCGATACGTGCTTATCCGGTGATCGAGCGCTACGGCTTTGTCTGGGTCTGGCCCGGCGATCCAGCGCAAGCCGACGAGGCCAAGCTCCACCGGCTCGAGTGGGCCGAAAGCCCCGAATGGGCGTATGGCGGCGGGCTCTATCACATCGAATGCGACTACCGCCTCATGATCGACAACCTGATGGATCTGACGCACGAAACCTACGTTCATGCGACCAGCATAGGGCAGCCGGAAATCGACGAGACGCCGACCAAAACGACCACCGAGGGCGACGAAGTGATCACCGCCCGCCACATGGAAAACATCATGGCGCCGCCATTTTGGCGCATGGCGTTGCGCGGCAACCATCTGGCCGACGACGTGCCGGTGGATCGGTGGCAAATCTGCCGCTTCACCCCTCCGAGTCACGTGCTCATCGAGGTGGGCGTCGCCCACGCAGGCAACGGCGGCTACAACGCCGACGCCAAGTTCAAGGCGTCGAGCATCGTGGTCGACTTCATCACGCCGGAAACCGAGACGTCGATCTGGTATTTCTGGGGCATGGCGCGTAACTTCAATCCAAACGACAAGGCGTTGACAGCCAGCATCCGCGAAGGCCAGGCCAAAATTTTCGGTGAAGACCTCGAGATGCTCGAGCGCCAGCAAAGGAACCTGTCGGCGCACCCTCACCGCGCGTTGCTCAAGCTGAATATCGACTCGGGAGGAGTTCAGTCGCGCCGCGTGCTCGACCGTATCCTCGCGGCGGAGAGCGCTTCGTGACGCCAAGTGACCATCAGGTTCGCGTCGCTCGCAAGGTCGACGAGGCCATCGACATTGCAACCTTCGAACTGGTCAGCATCGACGAGCGTCTCTTGCCGGCGTTTTCGGCAGGTTCCCACATCGACGTGCACTTGCCTAACGGGTTGACTCGCCAGTATTCGCTGTGCAACGACCCGAAAGAAGCGCATCGCTACCTGATCGGCGTGCTGCGTGACCCAGGCTCGCGTGGCGGCTCGCAAAGCCTTCACGATGCGGTCAACGAAGGCGACATCTTGCACATCGGCGCGCCGAAAAATCACTTTCCGCTGGCGCACGAAGCGAAGCACAGCGTGCTTGTCGCTGGAGGCATCGGGGTCACGCCGATTTTGTGTATGGCGGAGCGCCTCGCGGTGACGGGAGCGTCGCTGGAAATGCACTACTGCACTCGCTCGCCCGAGCGCACTGCGTTCCGTCAACGCATCGCAGCTTCTGCGTTTGCAGCGAAGGTGCAATTCCATTTCGACGACGGCGATTCAGCGCAGAAGCTGGACCTCGCCCGGCTGTTGTCCAAGATGAACCCAGGGGTGCATTTGTATGTCTGCGGGCCCAAGGGCTTCATGGACTGGTTGCTGAATGCCGCCCGCGCCGCGGGCTGGCCGGCGGAGCAACTTCACTGTGAATTTTTTGGCGCGGAAGTCGTCAAATCAAAGGACGACGCCAGCTTCGAGGTGAAGCTTGCGAGTTCGGGCAAGGTTGTCTTCGTCTCCAAAGAGCAGACCGTGGTGCAAGCCCTGGCCGCCGCCGGCATCGAGGTGTTGACTTCGTGCGAGCAGGGCGTCTGTGGTACTTGTCTGACGCGCGTGCTCGAAGGTGAGCCCGACCATAGGGACATGTACCTGACGCCGGAAGAGCAGGCGGCCAACGACCAGTTCACGCCGTGTTGTTCGCGCTCGAAGTCGCGGCTTCTGGTGCTTGATTTGTGACCTTCAACTGCGAGGTTTTCTGATGTCTTGCTCGATCTCAAAAATCGTTTTTGCGTTCTTCGTTGCCACCGCTGCCGTCATGGTGAACACCGCCGATGCAGCGCCTGTGAAGCGACATGGCGCTCACCCGGTCAAAAAGGCGCGGGCCGCTGTCGATGCACCCAAGCCGGAAAAACTGGTTCGGGCGCCCGGCGGCGTCATGGTGCCGAAGCAAGCAACGGCGGGCCGCAACCCGGGCTTCATGGACGACGGAGCGAGCAAGCGCGGCGACAAGCCCTGAGCCACTCGAGCAGCTTGCGCGCGCTCTGAGAAAGCAAAAAGCCGTGAGTCGGCCAGAGCGGCGATCGCAGTCAGCGTCGAGTCTGCTGCACCTTGATTCGCAACGTCGCCACCTCCCAGCCCCGGTCCTTCAGTCGCGCGACGATCATGGGTGCCAGCTGGCGCAGCTTGGCCGCCGCGGCGCTGCCATTGACCAGCACGCACCACACATCGCCGTCGGCCGGGCCGGGCTGAACCGCGGCACGCATCTCCTTCGGTATCAGCTCTTCCACCGCTTTTAGACGTTCCGAGGCGTCGCGGGCGCGTGCCAGCAAGCCCGCGAGGGTGGGGGAGCCGTCGGCAGCCTGGAGCAATGTGAAGGTGGTTGTGCGGCGGGTCATAGGGAAATAACGGACTGAAACAAGCTGGCTAAAATGCGGGGTTTGTCGGCGCATTCGCCTGGCATCAGGGCCGCTTGCTTTTCATGAAAGTGCGCCCAATTGCTTTCACCATATCTTAGGGATCTGGATCGCAGCGCCCCGCGTGCAGGGTGTCCGTCGATCCTCCACTCATGGCAACCAATTTCCTGACCCAGATTTTCGGCAGTCGCAACGACCGTCTCCTGAAGCAATATCGGAAGACGGTCGAACGCATCAATGCGCTCGAATCCGAGTTCGAAAAGCTGAGCGACGACGCCCTGCGCGCCAAGACCGAGGAGTTCAAGGCCCGCGCCGCCAAGGGCGAAACCCTCGACGACCTGCTGCCCGAAGCCTTTGCGACTGTGCGAGAAGGTTCCAAGCGTGTCATGAAGATGCGCCACTTCGATGTGCAGTTGCTCGGCGGCATGGCCCTGCACAACGGCAAGATTTCTGAGATGCGTACCGGCGAGGGCAAGACGTTGACCGCCACGTTGCCGGTGTACCTGAACGCGCTGTCGGGCAAGGGAGTGCATGTCGTCACAGTGAACGACTACCTGGCCAGCCGCGACGCGAAATGGATGGGCCGGCTCTACAACTTTCTCGGTCTATCGGTCGGCATCAACCTGCCGAACATGCCGCGCGAAGAAAAGCAGCAGGCGTATGGCAGCGACATCACGTACGGCACGAACAACGAGTACGGCTTCGACTATCTGCGCGACAACATGGTCTACGAGCCCGGCGATCGGGTTCAGCGCGGCCTTAACTACGCCATCGTCGACGAAGTCGATTCCATCCTGATCGACGAGGCTCGCACGCCGCTGATCATCAGCGGCCAGGCCGAAGACCACACAGACACCTACCTCGCGATCAACAAGGTCGTACCGCTGCTCACCAAGCAGGAAGGTGAAGCCGATCCCCGCACCGGCGAGGGCGTCACCAAGCCCGGCGACTTCACCGTCGACGAAAAAACGCATCAGGTCTTTCTGACCGAAGACGGTCACGAGAACGCCGAGCGCATCCTCAGCGAGTTCAAGCTCTTGCCCGATGGCGCATCGCTCTACGACCCGACCAATATCACGCTGATGCACCACCTGAACGCCGCGCTGCGTGCGCGGCACCTCTATCACCGCGATCAGCATTACGTGGTGCAAGAGGGCGAGGTTGTGATCGTCGACGAATTCACTGGCCGCCTGATGACGGGCCGCCGCTGGAGCGATGGTTTGCATCAGGCCGTCGAAGCCAAGGAAGGCGTGCAGATCCAGGCCGAGAACCAGACGCTGGCGTCGATCACGTTTCAGAACTATTTCCGTCTCTACGGCAAGCTGGCTGGCATGACGGGTACGGCAGACACCGAGGCCTACGAGTTCCAGGAAATCTACGGGCTCGAAACCACGATCATTCCGCCGAATCGACACAGCAAGCGCGAAGACCAGCTCGACCGCGTCTACAAGACCACGCGCGAAAAGTACGAAGCTGCGATCGAGGATATTCGCGAGTGCTACGACCGCGGTCAGCCGGTGCTGGTCGGCACCTCGTCGATCGAGAACTCCGAAATCATCGACGAGCTGCTGAACAAGGCGGGCCTCCCGCACCAGGTGCTCAACGCGAAGCAGCATGCGCGTGAGGCCGACATCGTGGCGCAAGCCGGCCGCACGAAGATGATCACCATCGCGACCAACATGGCCGGTCGCGGCACCGACATCGTTCTTGGCGGCAACGTCGAGAAAATGATCGAGCTGGTCGAGGCCGACGAGGGCCTGGACGATGCGGGCAAGCAGGCCGAAATCGCAACGCTGCGCGTCGAATGGGACAAGGACCACGAGTTCGTGAAGTCGCTTGGCGGTTTGCGCATCATCGCGACCGAACGGCATGAATCACGTCGTATCGACAATCAACTGCGTGGCCGCTCAGGCCGGCAAGGCGATACGGGCTCGTCGCGCTTCTACCTGAGCTTGGACGATCCGTTGATGCGTATTTTTGCAGGCGATCGGGTGAAGGCGATCATGGACCGTCTCAAGATGCCGGACGGAGAGGCCATCGAAGCCGGCATCGTCACGCGCAGCATCGAGAGCGCGCAGCGCAAGGTCGAGGCGCGCAATTTCGATGTGCGCAAGCAGTTGCTCGAGTACGACGATGTTTCGAACGATCAGCGCAAGGTGATCTATCAGCAGCGCAACGACATTCTTGATGCATCCGACCTGACGGCGCAGATCGAGGCGCTGCGCGAAGGCTGTTTTACCGATCTCGCGCGACAGTTCGTCCCGCCGGAATCGGTTGAAGAGCAATGGCAGCTGGCTGCGCTCGAGAAGTCGCTGAACACCGAGTGGGGCCTCGACATTCCGTTGCAAAAAGAAGTCGAATCGGCCGCATCCATCTCCGACGAAGAGGTCGTCGAAAAGGTCGTTGCAGCAGCCAATGCCGCCTTCGACGCCAAGGTGGCGTTGATCGGGCAAGAGAACTTCACGCAGTTCGAACGCATGGTCTTGCTGCAAAGCATCGACACGCATTGGCGCGAACATCTGGCATCGCTGGACTATCTGCGCCAGGGCATCCATCTGCGCGGCTATGCGCAAAAGCAGCCCAAGCAGGAATACAAGCGCGAGGCTTTCGAGCTCTTCGGCCAGCTGCTCGACTCGGTCAAGAACGAAGTGACGCGTCAGCTGATGACGGTGCGGGTGCAGTCCGGTGAACAGCTCGAAGAAGCCGCCGAAGCGCTCGAGAGCCGCGGTGAGAACCTCGCCAACATAACCTACTCGGCGCCAACGGAATCGGGCGAAGTAGAAGTGCGCGTTGAGGAAGAGAGTCAGCGTCGCATCGCCGCGGCTGGGCTCGGCACGCTGGGCGCTGAAGCCGCTGCGTTGGCGCGCGTCGGGCGCAACGATCCATGCCCGTGCGGCAGCGGAAAGAAATTCAAACACTGCCACGGCAAGTTGAGCTGATTGGCAAGGAACCAAAACCATCTAACGCCATGCCCGTCAATCTGTCTGCCCCTGATCCTGCCGCCTTGTTCGCGGTGCCTGGCGTTCGCATCGGTGTCACCGAAGCGGGCGTACGCAAAGCCAATCGCAAAGACCTGACGGTCGTGTTGATCGACGAAGGTGCGGCGGTCGGCGGTGTTTTCACCCAGAACCGCTTTTGCGCGGCGCCGGTGCAGGTGTGCCGCGATCATCTGAAGGCGGACCATGGCATTCGTGCCATGGTCATCAACACGGGCAACGCCAATGCCGGCACTGGGGAAGATGGTCTGGCGCGCACGCGTACGGTGTGTGTTGCGTTGGCGCGGCATCTGAACATTTCACCAGAGCAGATCCTGCCGTTTTCGACGGGCGTGATCATGGAGCCGTTGCCCGTCGATCGCATCGAAGCCGGCTTGCAGGCGGCCCTGGCCGATGCAGCCCCTGGGCATTGGGCGCGTGCGGCCGAAGGCATCATGACCACTGACACCGTGCCCAAGGCCTTCAGCGAACGGGTGCTGATTGGCGGCGCCACGGTGACGATCACCGGCATCAGCAAGGGCGCCGGAATGATCCGGCCCAACATGGCGACCATGCTCGGCTTCATGGCGACCGACGCAAAGATCGACGCGTCGTTGATTCAGCCGCTGGCGCTGCAATTGGCCGATGCGTCCTTCAATCGCGTCACCATCGACGGTGATACCTCGACCAACGACTCGTTCGTTGTCATCGCGACGCAGAAGGCTGGCAACCAGAGCATCACATCGCTCGATTCGGCCGACGGTCAGGTTTTGGTGGCGGGGATGCAGAACGTGGCGCGCCAGCTCGCACAGGCGATCGTTCGTGACGGCGAGGGCGCGACCAAGTTCATCACGATCCGTGTCGAAGGCGGCAAGAACTCGGCGGAGTGCCGCCAGGTCGCGTACGCCGTCGCACACTCGCCGCTCGTCAAGACCGCCTTCTTTGCCAGCGACCCCAATCTCGGCCGCATCCTGGCCGCTGTGGGCTATGCGGGCATCGACGATCTCGACCAGACCGGCATCGATCTCTATCTCGACGACGTGCATGTGGCCGTGCACGGTGGGCGCGCCCCGGACTATCGCGAAGAAGATGGCCAGCGCGTGATGAAGCAAAGCGAGATCACGGTACGCATCGGCTTGGGTCGAGGCGATGCCAGCGACGCCGTGTGGACTTGCGACCTGAGCCACGACTACGTGTCGATCAACGCCGACTACCGCTCCTGACCATGCGCACGCGATGAACGAGAACTTCGAACACCTGCTCGTGCGCGCTGAGCAACTCATCGCGCGCATCGAATCGATTCTTCCGCAGCCGCTGGTTGCACCGACCGATTGGAACGCGTCGATCGCGTGGCGCTACCGCCGTCGCAGCTCGGGCCATGGTTCGCTGGAGCCGGTTCGCCACGTCGGCACCATGCCGCTCGATGCGCTGAAAGAAATCGAAGTTCAGAAAGAAAAGATCGAGCGCAATACGCGGCAGTTCGTCGAGGGAAAGCCTGCCAATAACGTGCTGCTAACGGGCGCTCGCGGCACCGGTAAATCGTCGCTCATCCGCGCATGTTTGCAGGCTTATGCACCGCAAGGCCTGCGCTTGATCGAGGTGGACAAGGCGGAGCTGGTGGACTTGCCCGACATCGTCGATGTCGTGTCGGGTCGGCCGGAGAAATTCATCGTCTTCAGCGATGACTTGAGCTTCGACGAAGGCGAGCCCGGCTACAAGGCGCTGAAGTCGATCCTCGACGGATCCATCTCCGCGCCGACGCCGAATGTGTTGATCTACGCGACCAGCAACCGGCGTCATTTGCTGCCGGAGTACATGAAAGACAACCTCAGCTATACCCACACAGAGGAAGGCGAAGTACACCCTGGCGAGGTGATCGAGGAAAAGATATCGTTGTCGGAGCGCTTCGGCCTGTGGGTCAGTTTCTATCCGTTCAGCCAAAACGAGTATCTGACGATCGTGGCGCAGTGGTTGTCTTCTTTTGATGTCGACGCCGCAGCCATCGACGCGGCCAAGCCTGAAGCGCTGGTGTGGGCCTTGGAGCGTGGCTCCCGAAGTGGCAGGGTGGCTTACCAGTTCGCGCGCGACTATGCGGGGCGGAGGGCGGTGTGAGCGACCTGCGCAACGCGAGCGACGTGATCACCGAGACGCGTCTGCACACCGAAGTCGCCGTCGGCATCCTGATCCGGAAAAGCGACGATGCCTTGCTCCTGTCGACGCGCCCGGATGGCAAACCTTACGCCGGTTACTGGGAGTTTCCGGGCGGCAAGGTAGAGGCGGGTGAAAGCATAGAGGAAGCATTGCGGCGCGAGCTGCACGAGGAGCTCGGCATCACGATCGACAGCGCCTCGGTGTGGAAGGTGACCGAGCACGACTACCCGCATGCGCTGGTACGGCTGCACTGGTGCAAGGTCACCGCTTGGACCGGTGAGCTAGAGATGCGCGAAGGTCAGGCGATGCGGTGGCAGCAGCTGCCGTTGGACGTCGCGCCAGTGTTACCTGGCGCAATCCCAGTGCTGGGTTGGCTGGCTGCCGAGCGCGGTGTACCCGGCCCTTGATCCTGCCGGTCTACTGAAGCCGCGGGTCGCCGAACGGATCATCATCGGGCGGTGCGTCGGTCGGCATCCTGAACTCTTCACTGGCCCAGGCGCCCAGGTCGATGCCCTTGCAGCGCGCGCTGCAGAACGGCCTATTCGGATTGGCTGGCCCATAGACGCTATCGCCGCCGCATGCGGGACAGCGAACGATCCGGTCGCCCGCCTTGTTCACTTTGCTCGTCGCCACGTTTTCTCTCCTCCCGTCCTGTCTCAAGCGCAGAGGGTCAGCTCGAGCGGCGCGTCATCGGTGCTCTGGTGCAGCCGGTCGTCGTCCTCGTGGCGCATCAATCTCACCGAGACCATCAAGCGGTTGCCGCTGATCTCAGGAATAAAGCCGAGCTTCGGATCGATGCGAAGGCGCAGCAACTGAAAGCTGCGTCCTTGCGGCAACGTTTGCTGAAACTGGCCGTGGGCTGCGATCACCTTGTAAGGAACATCGGCATCACGCAGCAGCTTGAGCAAGAGGTAAATCGATTCGGCCAATGGTGCGAGGGTCGTCAGCCAGCGCTCGATGTCGGTTCGACGCATCTTGGCCGTACCGTTTTGCCACGCAAAGTACGCGGGCAAATCGAACTGGCACGTTCCGCCGGGAATGCCGACGCGGCTGCGAATACTCATCAGCCATTCGTTGTCCGTGAGCGACTGTCCGGCCTTTCCAGGCACGGTATTGAGCGTGGCGAAGTTGCGTTCCAACTGCGCAACGACCTGGTCGAGCGCGGCCACCGAGATCTGCGGATTACCGCGATAACTGTTGAAAACGTTCTTGTGCTTGTCGAGATCGCGCAGCACATCGGCCTTCAAGTCGGCGCGCGCTGCCACGTCCATGATCTCGAAGATCGTGACGAGTGCGTAGTGGTGCAACAGCGCGGAGTCGGAGGGCACCAACTCGCCAAGGCGGCGAAAGAGATGCTCGAGCCGAAGGTAGGTCCGGATGCGCTCGTTGAAGGGGTACTCGTAGAGGATCACGCTGTTCCGTTCTGGTCGGGAATCATAGTCTCACGGCGGCCGCGGCGCGGGCGGCGCCAAGACTTGGCGGACAGCTTGCAACATGCGGTCGCCCACGACCAATTGGCCATGCATCGAGAGGTGCGTGTCATTTGGGAAATAGAAATCGCGGACTCTGGCGCGCTCATCGGCGGCAAAACTGAAAAGGTCAGGACCCAGGTCTGCAGTCTTGAAGGCCGCGACGAAGGGGGCTGCATGTTGCGTGTCGACGTACACCGTCGTCTTGTCGGGAATGACCATCCAGACGAACTTGAGGTCAGACTGAGCTTTGTCAAAAGCTTTCATTTGCTCGACCGCCTCCGGTTTGAGCGGTGGATTGTCTGTGTCCTCGAAAAAGAAGAGAGCCTTCTCGCACAGCTTGTGACTGAAGTAGCTGCAACCGTCCGGAACCGGGCGCACCCAGGTCTCGTCTCCAAAGAGCGCATCGCCCGAGAGCTTGCGGACTTTTCTCATGTTGGTGTACGTGATGAGTCCGGTCGTCAACTTGGCGCTCCAGTTCAGCTCAAAGCCGGGCACGGCTTCGAGTGGTTCGAGAAACGGAACGGTCTTGACGACGGGCTCCTTCGACATGGTCGTACAGGTGGAGCCCCCCTTGAGCCGGTCACCCAGCAGGCGCTCGACACTCTCGACCACGACGAGCTTGCCCTTGAATCCGGCGCGCCGTATCCAAGGTGTGAAGTCTTTGCACAACGGGCCGGTCTGGCCCCAGTAGATCGTCGCTACTTTGTATCCCTCTTTGACGAGCCGTGATTGCCAACGCAGCGTCATCGAAAAACTGTCACCCACCACCAGCACGTCAGCTTGGTCCAAAGGCACGCCTTTGATGTATGCCTTCGTTACGATCGGAGGTGCGGCTTGCCACCCGAACTCTGCATCCGAAAGACGGCCGATTCGCGTGAGGTCGCCATAAGGCGCCGGAGTGAAAAGCGTCACCAGCAACATCGAGACGATGACCACGAAGCCCGCGGCAAAGTAGCGAAGCCACAAACGCGCCGGCATCATTTTTCAGAGTCCTTTACGGCTCGCAACATACGGGCGCCGACCAACTGATAGCCGGCAGGAGAAAGATGCGTGTCATTCGGTGAGTAGAGGTCCATTACATGGTGCCGGCTGTTGGCGGCAAGCGCAAAAAGATCGGGACCCAGGTGCAGCGCACCAAGCGCCTGCACAAAAGAAGACGCGTGGTCTTGATTTAGGTACACCGTGGTCTTGTTCGGGATCACCATCCAGATAATCTTGGGCATTCCGGCGAGCCCGTCGAATCGAGCCATCAAGGCGGCAGAGCTTGGACTTAGCACCAGATTGCGATCGTCATCAACCAGAAAGATTCCCTTATTACACAGGCGATTGCTGAATTCCTTGCAACCGTTTGGCAAAGGACGCGACACGATCAAGTCGCCCCATCTCGGGTGGTCGAATACGAGATCGGTCTGACTCGTCTTGATGGCCCGCGTATGAATGTAGGTCAGCCAGCCGCTTGCCCACTCGGCGTCCCAGTTCAGGCGCTGCGGCAGCGTCATGGCGGTGTCCGCAGCCAGTTGGGTCGCGCGTGGAATGGCCTGGAACGGCAGTGACATCGTTGTGCACGCCGCAGCTTCGTCGAGACGTTCAGGAAGAAGGCGTTCGATGCTTTCAATGATGACGTAGCGCCCCTTGAACCCTGAGCGACGCAGCCACTCGGGAAAGTTGGCGCACAGCGGACCAGTCTTGTCCCAGTGCGTCGTGACGACGCGGTAACCACCTTCGACCAGTGCTGCTTGCCAGGCAAAGCGAATCGAAAAACTGTCGCCGATGACGAGCACGTCGGCGGCGGAAACGGGGGAGTCGACCAAATACGCACTATCGAACTTGGGACCCGGTCGACGCGCCGCAAACTCGGTTTCGGAAATGCGCCCGACGCGTGTCAAGTCTCCGTAGGCAATCGGGGTGAGCAGCGTGATCCAGAGCAACGCAAAGCAGACGACAAAGCCGACGCCGTAAATGCGAAGCCACAGAACACCCGGCTTCATGACTAGAACTGGAAATACAGGAAAGGGCTGTATGTGCCCAGCCGCGACACGCAGAGGCCCAGAAGAATGACGGTGCCCAGCGCGGTCAGTGCCGGCGCGATCCGCGCGAGCACCGCGCGATGGGCGACAGCGCCAGGAACTGGAATCCAGCGATCGAGCGAGATAGTCGGTGGCAATGCCAGGCAAATCACCATGCCGACCAACAGCGTCTGGAAGAACTCAGGCTTGCGGAAGGGCACGACGAACTCGGCAAAGGCGCTGACCGGTGCGCCGTGTATACCCAGCATTCCCTTGTAGATCTGGATCGCGGCATTCATGCTTTCGGCGCGGAAAACGACCCAAGCCACCATGACGCAAACGAAGGTCAGGAACCAGCCCAGCACGATTGCAAGCCAACCGCTGGACGGTTTGTCATGACGTACTTTGCTAGTCCAGAGGTGGTTGATGACAAGGAAGGCGCCGTGCAGCGCACCCCAGATCACGAATGTCCATGCTGCGCCATGCCAGAGGCCGCCCAGCAGCATCGTCATGAAGAGGTTGAAGTAGCGGCGACCGGGGCCCTTGCGGTTGCCGCCCAGCGGGATGTAGAGGTAGTCCCGCAGAAAGGTCGACAACGAGATATGCCAACGCCGCCAGAACTCGATGATGTTGGTCGATTTGTAGGGCGAGCGGAAATTCAGCGGGAGTTGTACGCCCAAGCAAAGCGACAGCCCGACAGCCATGTCGGAGTAGCCGGAAAAGTCGAAATAAATCTGCAGTGTGTAGGCGAGCACGCCCAGCCAAGACGTGTACAGCGAGGGCAGAACGCCGGTGTGCACGCCGTTGAACACCATGTCGGCGTACTGGCCGAGACGGTCCGCAATCAGCAACTTCTTGGCGAGTCCGAAGGTGAAGATGGCAATGCCGAGCGCTAGCTTGTTGCTGTCCGCGCGGTAGGTCGAGGGGTTGGCGAACTGCGGCATCATTTGGGCGTGATGCAGCACCGGCCCGGCCACCAGGTGCGGAAAGTACGTGACGAACAAGACGTACGGAATGAACCGCCGCTCCTTCACCTTTCCCTGCCAGCAGTCGACCAAAAAAGCGATCTGCGTGAACGTATAGAACGAGATGCCGATGGGCAACGCGAGGTGCAGCAGCGGCAGCGGGGTTGCACCGCCCGCCGTCAGACCTGCATTGACGTTCTCCATGAAGAAGTTCGCGTACTTGAAGACGGCGAGCACACCCAGGTTGATCGTGAGCGCCACGATCAAGTTGCGTTTGCGGATGGCGTCGACGCGGCCGGGCTCGGGCGTCAGGCGCTGCGCGATCCAGTAGTTGAAGCAGATCGAGGCGAGCAGCAGCGGCAGCGCCTTGACGCTCCACCAGCCGTAGAAGAAGAGCGACGCCAGGGCGAGAAAGCCGGCGGCTGCCCGCGCGTTCCGGTGACCGACCAGAAAAAACCCGATCAGCACCAACGGAAAGAAGAAAAAGATGAACGCGTACGAATTGAAAAGCATCGAGAGATCGGACTGACGTCTTAAGACTCTTTGCGGGTCTTATAAGTTCGTGGTGGCTCGGCGCCGAGCGTGGCCGAGAATTATCGCGTAGGCGGCTCGGCCCAGTGACCCATCAGTACCTTCACCTCGTCGGACAACTGTGCGAATGACTTCCCGACGTTGAAGATGACTGCGTCCGCGGCTTTCAGTCGCGAGCTTCTGCTGGCTTGCAAGGCGAGTACGGACAACGTCATTTCTTCAGTCCAGTTCGAGCGGGCCATGACGCGGGCCACCTGGACTTCAGCGGTGGCGTCGACCACCAGTATGCGATCGACCTTCTGACGCCAGCGACGCGATTCGACCAGGAGAGGTACGTCGAACACGACCAACGGGCGTTGGGCTATCGCCGCCTGCCGATCGCATTCGGCGCCGATCATCGGGTGAAGAATGGCTTCGAGCCTGGTTTTTTGAGCTGGATTTTCGAAGACGATCGATCGCATTTGCGCGCGGTCGAGTGAGCCGTCCATTGCAATGACGGCGTCGCCAAATGCCTCTCTGATGGGCCCTATGGCCGCTCCGGAAGGCTGCGTCAGGGCGCGCGAAATAGCATCGGTGTCTACCAACGCGGCGCCGCATGCGACGAGCATGGCCGCCACGGTGCTCTTGCCGCTGCCGATTCCGCCGGTGAGACCGAGGCGTTGCATCAGTCGGTTCCGTTGCGTCTCAGGTCGATTTGAACGGAAACACGAAGGGGAAGTGCTGACGAACTTCGACCGGACCGATCACGAGGCATAGCAACCCCGCCCCGGCAAGGAACGGGCCGAACGAGATTGGGATGTCCTTGTGCGCGATCCGGCCTGCCCAAAGCAGGATCGCTCCCAGAATGGCGCCAACAACTGACGACATCAGGATGATCGCGATGAGGTAGTCGGAGCCTAGCCAGGCACCCAGCGCGGCCAGCAGCTTGAAGTCGCCATAGCCCATGCCTTCCTTGCCAGTTGCAAGGCGATAGGCGTGGTAGACCAGCCAAAGGCTCAGGTAGCCCAGTGCGGCACCCCAGACGGCGGCGGGCAACGAGGTTCCAGTCAAGCCCAGCGCCGCTCCCAACAGACCAAGCCACAACAGCACATAGTTGAGCGAATCCGGCAGCAATTGGGTGTCTAGATCGATCAGAAATTGACATACCAGCAAAGCAGCGAAGGTGGCCCACAGCGCGCCAGTGAAAGTGATGCCGAAGCGGTAGGCGCACAACGCAAAGAGCACACCGGTCACGACTTCGACGATCGGGTAGCGAACGCTGATCGAGGTCTTGCACTGCGAGCATCGCCCGCGGAGCGCCAGATAGCTGATCACCGGGATGTTTTCGTACCAGCGAATCGCGTGACCACAAGCGCCGCAGCGCGATGCGGGCTTTGCCAGATCGAACGTGGGGAGTGCGTCGAGCGCTGCGCGAGCTTCGGCCGCACTGGACTCGAGTCGGGCTGGTACCGGCACCTTGGCGCCGAAAACTTGAGTCCAGAGGGAAGGTCCAACTGGTGGGCGCAGCAGGCCGCCGACGGACTCGTCGAGCCAGCCACGCAACATCATCACCGGAAGCCGGTAGATCACGACATTGAGAAAGCTGCCTATGACAAGTCCGAGCACGCCAGCGAACCCGGCATCGATCCCCTGCGACACCAACATCAGACGACTTGGCCGAGCTTGAAGATGGGCAGGTACATGGAGACCACGATACCGCCGATGAGAACGCCCAGGAACACGATGATGATGGGTTCCATCAGACTCGAAAGGCCAGCGACCATGTCGTCGACTTCGGACTCATAGAAGTCAGCGGCCTTGCCGAGCATGTGATCGATGGAGCCCGACTCTTCGCCGATGGCCGTCATCTGCAAAACCATCGATGGGAACAGGTTCGCGTTGGTCATCGCACTCGTCAGGCTGGTGCCGGTAGAAACCTCTTGCTGAATCTTGACGGTGGCATCGGCGTACACCGAGTTGCCCGAAGCGCCCCCCACGGAATCGAGCGCTTCGACCAAAGGCACGCCGGCTGCGAACATCGTCGACAACGTGCGAGTCCATCGTGCCACGCAGGATTTGTCGATAAGCGCACCGAAGATAGGCAACTTCAGCAGCACCCGGTCCATCACCTTTTGAACGCGTTCGTTGCGCTTCCACGCCTGCATGAAAAAGTACAGGCCGCCACCGATGACCCCAAATATCAACCACCAGTAAGCCACGAAGAATTCGCTGATGCCCATGACGATCAGCGTGGGCGCGGGCAAATCGGCACCAAACGAACTGAACACCGACTTGAATGCGGGAATCACGAAGATCATGATGATCGCAACCACCACGAAAGCCACGACAACGACCGAAGCGGGATACATCAATGCCGATTTGATCTTCGACTTGATCGCTTCGGTCTTTTCCATGTAAGTGGCCAGGCGGTCGAGCAACTCCTCCAAAATGCCGGCCGCTTCACCTGCCTCGACCAGATTGCAGTAGAGGTTGTCGAAATACTTCGGAAACTTGCGGAACGCCGAGGAGAGCGAAGTGCCTGTTTCCACGTCGCTGCGCACGTCGTTGAGCAGTTTGGAAACGCTGGGGTTTGCGTTGCCTCGGCCCACGATGTCGAACGACTGCAAAAGCGGTACGCCTGCTTTCATCATGGTCGCGAGTTGGCGCGTGAAGATGGCGATGTCTTTAGGCTTGATCGACTTGCCGGAGCGCATCCGGCGCTTCTTGATCTTCGATGCGAGCACGCCCTGCCGCCGCAAAGCGGCCTGGACCTGGTTCTCGCCCGCCGCGCGCACCTCGCCGCGGACGGCCTTGCCATTGCGGTCCTTGCCTTCCCATTCGAAGACGAATTCTTTAAGAGTGCGTGTCGATGCGGCGGTGGCCATGTGATCTCCGGTTCGCAGTATTTATTGGTTGGTGCACGCGACCACTTCTTCCAGTGATGTCAGCCCCTGCATGACTTTCCGAAGGCCGGATTGACGCAATGAGCGAACGCCCTCCGCCTCGGATTGCCGAGCGATGTCCAGCGCACTGCCGTCGCGCAGGATGATCTTCTGGATCTCTTCGGTGATCGGCATCACCTGGTAAATGCCAACGCGGCCTTTGTAGCCGCCATTGCAGGCCGAACAGCCCACCGGGCGGTATGGAGTCCAACCGCTGTCGGCGTCGGTCGCGCTAAAGCCTGCGTCAAGCAAGGCTTCACGCGGTATTTCGGCCGGTGTACGGCACACGATACAAAGGCGTCGGGCCAGCCGCTGCGCGGTGATCAGGATGACGCTCGATGCGATATTGAAAGGCGCGATGCCCATGTTGCGCATCCGGGTCAACGTGGTCGGTGCGTCGTTGGTGTGAAGGGTCGACAGCACCAGGTGACCGGTTTGGGCCGCCTTGATGGAAATGTCGGCTGTCTCCAGATCCCGAATTTCGCCCACCATGATGATGTCGGGATCCTGCCGCAGAAAAGCGCGGAGAGCGGTCGCAAAAGTCAGTCCGGCCTTCTCGTTGACGTTGACCTGATTGACGCCCGGCAAATTGATTTCAGACGGGTCTTCCGCCGTCGCGATATTGACGCCCGGTTTGTTCAGCAAATTCAGGCAGGTATAGAGCGACACCGTCTTTCCCGAGCCGGTCGGTCCCGTCACGAGGACCATGCCGTAAGGACGACCGATGGCCTGAAGCAAGCGCGCCTTTTCGTCGGCGTCGTAACCCAGTGCGTCGATGCCCAGCCGGGCGCTGCTCGGATCGAGAATCCGAATCACGATCTTTTCGCCGAACAAGGTCGGCAGCGTGCTGACCCGGAAATCGATGACACGGTCGGCGCCGATCTTGAGCTTCATGCGACCGTCTTGCGGCACGCGCTTTTCGGAAATGTCGAGCCGCGATATCACCTTGATGCGTGATGCCAGCTTGTCTTTGATGACTGTTGGCGGGCTCGCAATCTCGCGCAATTCACCGTCTACGCGAAATCGAACGCGGTAGTTGTGTTCGTAGGGTTCGAAGTGAATGTCCGACGCGCGCATGCTGAAGGCGTCCAGCAGCATCTTGTGCAGGAAGCGCACCACGGGCGCGTCTTCGACTTCGGCAACGGCCTGCTCGTTGGCGTCACCCGATGTGTCCGCCGTGACTTCGTCGAACTCGAATTCGGCGCCAACGATGTTGTCGATGGTTTCTGCCGCGCTGACCGCATTGGCCTCGACCATGCGCGAAAGCTTGTCGTACTCGGCGATGACCCAGTCGACGCCCATTTGCGACGCAAACTTGATCTTCTCGGCGGCTTGCTGGTCTGACGGGTCAGCGGTAGCGACGATCAGTCGGTTGTTTCGCTTGCTGAGAACGACGATGCGGTACGCCTGACACAGCTTGGTATCGAGCAGGTCTTTGGGCAGACGCTGTGGGTCGATTGCATCGAGGTCTAGCAGCGGGGCGCCGAACGCGCTGGAGAGCGTATGGGCAAGGTCGGCGGCCGAAACCGCGCCGGTGCCGGTCAATTCGGCAATGAAGCTGGTGCGACTCGACTGCGACTTCTGATAGATATCTTCAGCTGTCTTGGCAGGCAATTTGCCGGCGGAGATCAGCGCGCGCGCTAGACCGGGCAGCGCAACTGGCAGGTTTTCTTTGACGAGAGGTTCGGCAGCGGCCATGCAGCGAGTGTAAAAAGCGTGAAAAAGTGCTTCACGATCATCGCTGATCGCCTTAATACTGTAAACCGCAATTGCCGTGCCGTGCCGTGCCGTGCCGTGCCGTGCCGTATCGCACAGCTTTTGGCATTACAGCCACACAAAGGCTGGTCGGGGTGAGAGGATTCGAACCTCCGGCCTCTACGTCCCGAACGTAGCGCTCTACCAGGCTAAGCTACACCCCGATTTGTTACAACACGGCGGCGTTTCAGGGCTCGCGCTTTGCGAATTCCTATGCGCGCCGCTCGAGTAACTGAGCTGCCAATTGTAGCAAACCGTTCGTGTGCGAATTGGCTGGAAAGTCCCGAAGAGCGTCGATGGCGCGTTGCGCTTCAGTCGCAGCCGCGGCTCGCGTGGCGTCGAGTGCGCCGGTCTGGCGCACGATCTCGACAATAAGCGGCAGTTGGCTTGTATCGCCTGCTTCGATCGCTGCTCTTACCAGGGCGCTCTCGTCCGGCTGCGCTCGCTGCATCGCAAGAATCAACGGCAAGGTCGTCTTGCCTTCGCGTAGATCGTCACCCAGGTTTTTACCGGTTTCGCTGGCGTCTCCGGCATAGTCGAGCACATCGTCGATCACCTGAAATGCAGTGCCGAGTGCCTGACCGTAGGTCGCGCATGACTCTTCCACGTCTGCGCCAGCTCCAGCCAAAACCGCGGCGAGCCGGGTGCTGGCTTCGAACAGCTTTGCCGTCTTGGAGCGGATCACCCTCAGATAATCGACCTCGTTGAGCGATGCGTCGTGCATGTTCATCAGCTGTAACACCTCGCCTTCAGCAATCACGTTCGTCGCTTCTGCCAGGATTTGCATGACGCGCATGTTGTTTGCATCCAGCATCATTTGAAATGCTCGCGAGTAGAGAAAATCACCGACCAGAACACTGGCGGGGTTGCCGAAAGACTCGTTGGCAGTGGGGCGACCGCGTCGCAGGGTCGACTCGTCGACAACGTCGTCGTGCAGCAACGTTGCGGTATGAATGAACTCGACCACTGCAGCCAGGTTATATCGCTGGTCGCCGGTGTAGCCCAGCGCACCGGTCATCAGCAGCAGCAGCGCAGGGCGGAGGCGCTTTCCGCCGGCAGCGATGATGTATTGCGAAACGTGACTGACCAGAGGAACGCCCGTGTCCAGTCGCGCAGCAATCACGCGGTCGACTGCCTCCATGTCATTGGCAATCAAGCCGAGGACGGCGGCTGTGGAAGAGGCTGATGCGTCAGCGGCAGGAACTGGCAAAGCAAGGGCGCCGGAGCGCTTTAAATGGGCGTCGAAACGGGCCGAAGCCGTGGGGCGCCAATTATAGGGAGCAGCGCGCTCAAGTCATTTGCCCACGCACCAAATCATGTTAGCAACCGCAAACCGTGCTATATTCTCGGGCTCTACGGAATTCGTCCGTGGAGCTTCCTAATCAAGAGGTCATTCATGTACGCGGTCATAAAAACCGGGGGCAAGCAGTATCGTGTTGCTTCCGGCGAAAAAATTAAAGTAGAACAGATTGCTGCGGACGTAGGCCAGGAAATCGTGATCGACCAGGTTTTGGCTGTCGGAGACGGCAGTGAAATCAAAGTTGGCACGCCCCTGGTGTCCGGCGCAACCGTGACAGTCACAGTACTGTCGCACGGCAAGCACGACAAAGTGCACATCTTCAAGATGCGCCGTCGGAAGCACTATCAGAAACGTCAAGGCCATCGCCAGCAGTTCACCGAACTGCAAATCGGCGCGATCGCCGGCTAAGGAACCGACACCATGGCACAGAAAAAAGGCGGCGGCTCAACGCGAAACGGGCGCGATTCAAAGCCCAAGATGCTCGGCGTCAAGGCGTTTGGCGGCGAGATGATCAGCGCAGGCGCGATCATCGTGCGCCAACGTGGTACCCGATTCCACCCCGGCGTGAATGTCGGCATCGGCAAGGACCACACGCTGTTCGCTCTGGTGAGCGGACATGTTTCGTTCGCCATCAAGGGTTCGCTGAATAAGCACACCGTCAACGTGATGCCGGCGGCTACCCAAGCCTGATCGATCGCTCGATCCGCTCCAAGGAGCCCCGCTTGTCGGGGCTTCTTCATTTGTAAACTGGATATTCCATGAAGTTCGTCGACGAAGCTTTTATCGACATCGCTGCTGGCGATGGCGGCGACGGCTGCGTGTCGTTCCGGCATGAAAAGTACAAAGAATTTGGTGGTCCGAATGGCGGCGACGGTGGCCGAGGCGGCCACGTCTTCGCCGTGGCCGACTCCAACCTCAATACGTTGGTGGATTTTCGTTTCTCGCGCCGGCATGACGCCAAGCGCGGTCAGCATGGAATGGGTTCCGATATGTTCGGCGCCGCAGGTGACGACGTCACGTTGAAGATGCCGGTCGGCACGATCATCACCGACGCAGAAACCGGCGAAGTCTTGTTCGAACTGCTGGCACCGGGCGAAGTCATCACCATTGCCAAAGGTGGCGACGGGGGTTTCGGCAACATGCGCTTCAAGAGCGCAATCAATCGAGCTCCTCGTCAAAAAACGCCAGGATGGCCAGGCGACAAACGCAGCCTCAAGCTCGAGCTCAAGGTGTTGGCTGACGTCGGGTTGCTTGGCATGCCTAACGCGGGCAAGTCGACACTGATTACTGCCATTTCAAACGCGCGGCCGCGTATCGCAGACTATCCGTTCACCACGCTTCACCCGAACCTCGGCGTGGTGCGCGTGGGCCCCGAGCAGAGCTTCGTTGTCGCTGATCTGCCTGGTCTGATCGAAGGTGCGGCAGAAGGCGCCGGACTCGGCCATTTGTTTTTGCGCCATCTCCAGCGCACGCGATTGCTGCTGCACGTCATCGATATCGCTCCTTTCGACGAAGGTGTCGACCCGGTAGTTCAGGCGAGAGCGATCGTCGGTGAGCTGAAGAAATACGACGCAGCGCTGTACGAGAAGCCTCGCTGGCTGGTGCTGAACAAGCTCGACATGGTGCCCGACGAAGAGCGTGCCGCCCGCGTCAAAGATCTCGTCAAACGGCTGCGCTTCAAAGGCCCGGTATTCGAGATATCTGCGCTCACGCGGGAAGGGTGCGAACTGTTGGTGCAGGCCGTCTACCGTCACGTGAAAGCGCAGCAGCTCGCCGAACAGCCCCCGGCCGAAGTCGATCCGCGCTTCGCCGAACCGGCGCCTTGAAGATGGTGGCATCCACCGTCTTGCGCGACGCGCGGCGTATTGTCGTCAAAGTGGGCTCGAGCCTTGTAACGAACGAAGGGCGCGGCCTCGACGAACACGCGATTGGTGAATGGTGCCGGCAACTCGCGACGCTGGTGCGCGAAGGGCGCGAAGTGGTCATGGTGTCGAGCGGCGCCATCGCCGAGGGCATGAAGCGGCTGGGCTGGCGGGTGCGGCCGCACGAGATCAACGAGCTGCAAGCGGCTGCGGCCGTGGGCCAAATGGGCTTGGCGCAGATCTACGAAACCAAGCTGCGCGAGAATGGCATCGGTAGCGCGCAAGTGCTGTTGACGCACGCTGATTTGGCCGATCGCGAACGCTATCTCAACGCCCGGTCGACACTCGTTACGCTGCTGCGCCTCGGCGTGGTTCCGGTCATCAACGAAAACGATACGGTCGTCAACGACGAGATCAAGTTCGGCGACAACGACACGCTGGGTGCACTGGTCGCCAACCTCGTTGAAGCCGATGCATTGGTCATCCTCACCGATCAACGCGGGCTTTTCACGGCCGATCCGCGGAAGGATGCTGAAGCTCAATTCGTCCACGAAGCAGCTGCGGGCGATGCATCACTTGAGGCCATGGCGGGCGGCGCCGGTTCGAGCTTGGGCCGAGGCGGCATGATCACGAAGATTCTGGCGGCCAAGCGTGCGGCCGGGTCGGGTGCCTCTACCGTCATTGCATGGGGACGTGAACCCGACGCCCTGCTGCGCCTCACTCGCGGAGAGTCGATCGGCACGTTGTTGATCGCACAAACTGCGAAGCATCAGGCCCGCAAGCGCTGGATGGCCGATCACTTGCAGATGCGCGGCGCGGTGCGGGTCGACGCCGGCGCCGCTGCCAAGGTGCGAGGCGAAGGCAAGAGCTTGCTACCGATCGGCATGACTGCGGTAGAGGGCGACTTCTCGCGGGGCGATGTGATCGCTGTGCATGACGAGGCCGGCGTCGAGCTGGCGCGTGGTCTTGCCAACTATTCGAGCAGCGAGGCGCGGCTGCTATGCCGCAAGCCTTCGGCCGAATTCGAGCGCTTGCTCGGCTACGTCGCCGAGCCGGAAATGGTCCACCGCGACAACATGGTGCTTATGCCTTCGGCGTCGGCTACGACGACCGGCCAATCCAACGGGGCGTTCGGCGGACGCTGATCACTGCATGCCGGGGATTTCCGGTTCGCGCATCGGCTGCTTGATATAGCGAACGATCTCGGCGACCGAGGCGCGTGGCGCGTGACCTCTACACAACCCCTGATTCGCCAATTCCTTCGCATAACTGGACCGCAAATCGCGAAAGCTCTTCCACTCCGGGTTGGTGGTGGCACGCCAGCCATCGCTTCCATAGCGCGCATAGCTCTTCGTCTCTTCGCTCGAACAGCGCACGCCTTCATAGAAGGCGTTGATACCGCCACCAGTTGAATTTGAAGCTACGACCACATAGCGAACGATGCCGTCGCCGGTGATCGCGATGGTGGCCGGATCGACGCCAAACTTCGAAGTCATATACGAAGGCATTTCGATCGACAGGAGCTTGTTCGCATCGAACTTGGGCGGCGCTGGAACTTCAGTCTCTTTCCACTCGACGTCCATGCTGGTGCGGGTTGGTAGTGGTGGCGAGCCGGCTTGAGCCCAGTCAGGATTGCTCGTATCGCGCCCAGCGCTTGCGCAACCCACACCAGCGACCGAGACAAGCGTGCACAAGCAAGCAAACGTGAGAGCGCGTTTAGCGCGGCGCGTGAAGCGGATCGGGAGGATAGGGAACATCGTTCGCAAGGTTGGCATTGGCAGGAGCACTGGGGTCAGGATCGAAGCTGGCACCCGGTGGAAGCTCGAAGTTGGATTCATAGCCTGCAGCAGAAGGATGGCGCTCGAATTCTCGGGCGCGCACATTGCTGCGCAGGAAACGGTTACGAAAATCTTGTCTAGGCAGGTAGCGTGAAAGTTCGGTGAGCGCCATTTCATAGACGCCGCGCTTGAATTCGACCACCACGTCAAGCGGCACCCAGTAGTCGTGCCAGCGCCAGGCGTCGAATTCCGGATGATCGGTCGCACGCAGATTCAGGTCCCAGTCATGACCGGTGAGCTGCAATAAATACCAGATCTGTTTCTGGCCCTTGTAGTGACCTCGTGCGTCCCGGCGAATAAACCGGTCCGGCACCTCGTAGCGCAACCAGTCGCGGGTACGGGCAACGATTCGCACATGCTCCGGCTGGAGCCCTACTTCTTCATGCAGTTCCCGGAACATCGCTTGCTCCGGACTCTCGCCTCGATCGATGCCACCCTGCGGAAACTGCCAGGAGTGAGTGCGTATGCGCTTGCCCCAAAAAACCTGGTTTCTCTGGTTGAGCAGGATGATGCCGACGTTGGGCCTGAAGCCGTCCCGGTCGAGCATAATCAAACCCCAAATTTCTATGAACTGAGTCGATTATGCACGCCGTGTTACGCACGGCAAGCGACCGGTTTCGAGGGCTTTACCGGCCTTCTTCTTCCCTTTAGATCGTCCTGGCGCGCGCAAGATGAAAGCATCCCGTTTTTTTGTCTCCACCTTGAAAGAAGCTCCGGCAGACGCAGAGGTCGCGAGTCATCGCCTGATGATGCGCGCCGGCATGATCAAAAAGCTCGGCATCGGCATCTACACGTACATGCCGATGGGCCTGCGCGTGATCCGCAAAATCGAGGCGATCGTGCGCGAAGAGATGAACCGAGCCGGCGCCGTCGAGCTCGCGATGCCGGTGGTTCAGCCGGCAGAGTTCTGGCAAGAGAGCGGCCGTTTCGAGAAGATGGGCCCCGAGTTGCTTCGCATCAAGGATCGGCATGACCGCGACTACGTCGTCCAGCCGACCAGCGAAGAAGTGGTGACCGACATCGCGCGGCAGGAGATCCGCAGCTACAAGCAGCTGCCGAAGAATTTTTATCAGATTCAGACCAAGTTCCGGGATGAACGACGCCCGCGCTTTGGCCTCATGCGCGGACGCGAGTTCACGATGAAAGATGCGTACAGCTTCGATCGCGACCTTGACGCTGCCAAGCTCAGCTACAAGGCCATGTCCGATGCCTACCGCCTCATCTTCGATCGCTTCGGACTGCGCTATCGCGCTGTCGCTGCCGACAGCGGCGCCATCGGCGGCGACCTGAGCGAAGAGTTTCAGGTCATCGCCGCCACCGGCGAAGACGCCATCGTGTATTGCGCTGACAGCGACTATGCCGCCAACATGGAAAAGGCCGAGGCGCTGGCGCCAGCCGGCACTCGGCCAGACGCTTTCAATGCGCTCGCCAAGACACCTACGCCCGGTAAGAGCACCTGCGCAGACGTGGCGGAGCTGCTGGGCGTGCCGCTGTCCAGCACTGTCAAGACGCTGGTTCTGGCCACCGACATCGTCGACGCTACGGGCGACATCAAGGGCGCGAAAGTCTGGCTGTTGCTGCTGCGCGGCGATCACGACATGAACGAGATCAAGGTCGGCAAAATCGCCGGGCTCGACCAGGGCTTCCGCTTTGCCACGATCTCCGAAATCGACGATCACTTCGGCTGCAAGCCCGGCTACCTCGGTCCGCTGAATCTCAAGAAACCGCTCTCCATCGTGGCCGATCGCGAAGTGGCTGTCATGACCGACTGGATCACCGGCGCCAACCAAGTCGACTTCCATATGAGCGGCGTGAATTGGGGCCGCGACCTGCCTGAGCCCGACGTGGTGGCGGACATCCGCAACGTCGTCGCTGGCGATCCGTCGCCGGACGGCAAGGGCGTGCTGGCGATCGAGCGTGGCATCGAGGTCGGGCACGTCTTCGTGCTCGGCACCAAATACAGCAAGGCGATGAACGCCACCTTTCTCGACGAGGGCGGAAAGCCGCAATTTCTCGAAATGGGCTGCTACGGCATCGGCATCACGCGCCTGCCTGCCGCCGCCATCGAGCAGAACCACGACGAGCGCGGCATCATCTGGCCCGACGCGATCGCGCCCTTCACCGTCGTGGTGTGCCCGATCGGCATGGACCGCAGCGCCGACGTCAAAGCGACAGCCGAGTCGCTCTACGAAACGCTGCTGGCAGCCGGTGTCGATGTACTGATCGACGACCGCGGGGAGCGCCCCGGCGCCATGTTCGCGGACTGGGAACTGATAGGTGTACCGCACCGTATCGTCATCTCAGACCGCGGCATCAAGGAAGGCCAGTTCGAGTATCAGCATCGCCGGGACACAGCGGCGACGAAGGTGCCAGCCGGCGAGGCCGCTGCGTTCCTGAAAGCGCGACTGGCGGGATGAGCGGCCGCGCGCTGCCCGCGCCGTTGGCGGCGCGCACCGTTCCAGGCCCGGCGGCTTTGTCGCGGCGGCGTCTGGTGCTCGGCGCGTCGCTGGCACCCTTGGCGATGTCGATCCATCAGTCGGCCCACGCAGGCGCACAAATCGAAGAGCCGCTGATCGACTCCGTTCGAACGGCCTTGTCGTCGGCCATTCACAACAAGGCACCGCCGATCCCGGAATTCAGCGACACCGAATCGCGCCTGAGCTACCTTCGATGGCTAGGGGCCATGAGCGAACGCCTGTTGAAAAAAGTGCCGGACTGGCCGACCCGCAAAGAGCTTTTGCAAACGATTTGGTACGAATCCAAGCGGTCCGGGCTCGACGTCAGCCTGGTGCTCGGGCTAGTCCAGGTCGAGAGCAACTTCCGCAAGTTTGCAGTGTCGAGTGCCGGCGCTCGCGGCTACATGCAGGTCATGCCGTTCTGGACTCGCGTGATTGGCGACAGCGATCCGACCAAGCTGTTCCACATGCAGACCAACCTGCGCTTCGGCTGCGTCATCCTGCGCCACTACCTCCAGCGTGAGAACGGCGATTTGTTCATGACGCTTGGCCGCTATAACGGCAGCCGTGGTCGCTCGCCGTACCCGGATGCGGTGTTTGCCAACCAGCGCCCGTGGCTCTTCGCGGACCGTACACCCGACAAGATCCCGCCCGTCGCGCCGCCGCGCGGATAGTCGTCCCAGTCGTCCTGCGTTCCTGGATCAGGCTTTCTTGCTGACCAGCACTTGGTCCACGCGGTGGTTGTCGACGTCGACCACTTCGAACGCGTAGCCGCCCCAGTTCACGCAATCGGTGCGCTTGGGCACGCGGCGTAGCATCACCATCAGAAAGCCCGCCAGCGTTTCGTATTCGTCGGCGTGCGGCAGCGTATCGATGTGGAGCGCACGCATCACATCCTGCACCGGCGTCACTCCGTCGATCAACCAAGAGGTGTCGTCGCGCTTGACGATCTGCTGCTCCTCGTCTTGCGCACCGACGAGGTCGCCCATCACCGTGCTCATCACGTCGTTGAGCGTGATGACGCCGACCACCAGGCTGTATTCATTGACGATGATCGCGAAGTCTTCGTGCGCCTGCTGGAACTGTTCGAGCACTTCGGTCAGCGACAAGCGATCTGGGATAACCAGCGCCTTGTGCAGCGGCACGCCCTGGTCGAGCGCCAGCGGCTGGCCGCTCAGCACACGCTGGAACATGTCCTTGGCATCGACATAGCCGAGCACGTGATCGATATCGCCGTCGCACACCGGATACGCGGAGAAGGGTTCGGCCACGATGCGCGCACGCAGCACCGATTCAGGGTCGTCCTTTTGAAACCATGTAATGCGGTCGCGCGAAGTCATCACGCTGTGAACCAGTCGCGTGTCGAGCTCGAAGACGTTGGCGATCACCTGTTGCTCCCGCACCGCCAGCACGCCGGCCCGCGCGCCCGCTTCGGTCATCGCGAGAATATCGGCCGACGTGATCTTGTCGATGCGCTGCAGCGGAATGCCGAGCAGTTTGAAGAGCACATCCGTGCTGCGCGTGAAGAACCAGACGAGTGGCTTGAAGGTCGTGATCAGCACGCTCATCGGACCGACCATGCGCACCGCGAGGTGTTCCGGGTCGCTCATGCCGAGCCGCTTGGGGAAGAGATCGGCGAACACCAGGAACACCGCGATGATCGTCACGAACGAGGCCAGAAATGCGCCGGTCTTCGCTGCATCGGGCCCGAACCAGATGCCGAGCAAACGTTCGAAGAACGGGCTGAGCGCGCCTTCGCCCACCACGCCGCCCAAAATGGCGACCGCGTTAAGACCGATCTGGACCACGGTGAAATAGTGGCCCGGCTGCTCCTGCACTTTCAGCACTTGCTCCGCCCTGGCATCGCCTTCGTCGGCCATCTGGCGCAGCCGCAGGCGGCGCGATGCAGCAAGCGTGATTTCAGCAAGAGAAAAGAACGCGCTCGTCGCGATCAGAACGACGATGGCGAGCAGGCTTTGGGTCAGAGTCATGGCAAGTCTATGGAGCCTGCCATGGTGCCATCGAAACGGCGGGGCCCGGCGCCGGGTCTCGACCTACTGCGCGAAGCCGATGCGGCTTTTTCCAGTGGCTGCACGGGAAGCCGTGCCGGCTGTCTGCGGCACCCGCGTAGTTTTTTTACGATTCGCGCGGCAATGCCATCTACGTCGGGAAAACAGAAAAGCTGGACTTCTGGACGGAAGCAAACAATGCGCTCGCTCGGGACAGGAAGGAGCTGCAATGCGTTCGGCTCGTTGACCATCCCCGCACCAATGTCGCCTTCAAGCCGGCATTCCACACCTGAAATGAGCCAAACCCCGGGGCTCTGCCGAGTTGCTTACACCGCGCCTTGCGGGTGCGTCGGATCGATCCAGAGAACAGACTCCGGCTTTTCCACCGGTGCGATGTCGAGGTTGACGGCCACCGCCTCGCCGTCGCTTCGGCACAGCACGCATTCGAGTGCTTCTGTCGCGCTCGCATTGATTTCCTGGTGCGGCACGTAGGGCGGCACGTAGATGAAATCGCCTGGGCCGGCTTCGGCGGTGAACTCGAGGTGATCGCCCCACCGCATGCGGGCCTTGCCTCGGATCACGTAGATCACAGACTCGAGGTGCCCGTGGTGATGTGCACCGGTCTTGGCGTCCGCATGAATCGTCACCGTGCCGGCCCACAGCTTCTGCGCACCGACGCGGGCAAAGTTGATGGCAGCCGCGCGGTTCATGCCCGGCGTTTGCGCCGTGTTCACGTCGAGCTGATCTGCCTTGACGACGCGCACGCCATCGTGCTTCCAGGCCGGCTCGCCGTGCGGGTGCACGCGGCCGTCGCCTTCGTGTTCGTGGCTCAAGCCGCGCTGCCGTTCAACGCCTGTTGCAGCTCACCCGACTCGTACATTTCCATCAGGATGTCGGAGCCGCCGACAAATTCGCCCTTGATGTAGAGCTGCGGAATGGTCGGCCAGTTACTGTATTCCTTGATGCCCTGACGGACTTCCGGGTCGTCGAGCACGTTGACGGTCTTGAGCGACTTGGTGTCGACGCCCACGGCCTTCAGGATCTGGATGGCTCGGCCGGAAAAGCCGCACATCGGAAAGCTGGCGTTGCCCTTCATGAAGAGCACGATTTCGTTGGTCTTGACGAGGTCGTCGATGCGTTGCTGGGCGTCGGACATGGGGAGCTCCTTTATGGAATACGAGTTGAGGGGATTATTTCACCGTGCGCCAAACCCCGCCGGAGCAACGCGCGATGCCGGCGAGGTCATTCCGGCTTTGCACTTTGGCAAAGCCGCGCTCGGCCAGCAAGGCCCGTACGGCGGCGGCTTGATCGTGTCCGTGTTCGAGCAGCAGCCATCCACCTTCGGACAGGTGCGGCGGCGCGTCGCGCACGATGCGCCGCAGATCGTCGAGGCCGTCCGCGCCGGCGACCAGGGCGGCAATGGGCTCATGCCGCAGAGCGGCAAGGTGGCGGTCATCGGCCGCGATGTAGGGCGGGTTCGAGACGATGACGTCGTAACTGACCGCGGCGCCATCCAGCCAGTCGGCCTGAGTGAATTGCACCGCCAAGCGCAGCCGCGTGGCATTCGCTGCGGCCACTGCCAATGCATCGGCGCTGGCATCGATCGCACGCACCAACGCATCGGGCCGTGCGTGAGCCAGCGCCAGAGCGATAGCACCGCTGCCGGTGCCGAGGTCGAGCACGGTGGGTGACGCCAACGCGTCGAGCCGCTCCAGCGCCCAATCGACCAGCGTTTCAGTGTCGGGCCGCGGAACCAATACGCGGGCATCGATCTTCAAGGTAAGCCCGTGGAATTCCTTCTCGCCGACGAGATAGGCCAGAGGCTCGCCGGTCGCACGTCGGTCTAACTGCCGCGCGAAGGCCGGCCACCTCGATTCGGAAAATTCGTCGGTGTCGTGCGCCCGTAACCAGGCCCGGTCGTGTAGCGGGCGCCCGATCGCATGGAGCAAGAGCAGTTGCGCATCGAGCCGGTCGATGCCGAGTGCCAGCGCCGCAGCCAATGCCTGCGCGATCGTCATGCCGGCAGGCTCGATTCGAGTTCGGACAATTGCTCGGCTTCGCGTGCGGCTTGCAACGCGGCCAGCACGTCGCCCAGGTCGCCTTCCATGATCGCCAGCAGCTTGTAGAGCGTCAGGTTGATGCGGTGGTCGGTGAGTCGCCCCTGCGGAAAGTTGTAAGTGCGAATGCGATCGCTGCGGTCGCCGGTGCCGATCAGGCCCTTGCGCTCGGCCGCGTCCTTGGCCGCGCGCTCGCTGCGATCCTTTTCATGGATGCGGGCGGTCAGCACCTTCATTGCCTGGGCCTTGTTGCCGTGCTGGCTGCGGCCGTCCTGGCACTCGGCGACGATGCCTGTCGGAAGGTGCGTGATGCGCACCGCCGAATCGGTCTTGTTGATGTGCTGGCCGCCCGCGCCGCTGGCACGGTAGGTGTCGATGCGCAGGTCGGCCGGGTTGATCTTGATAGCCTCCTGTTCGTCCGGCTCGGCCAACACCGCGACCGTGCAGGCGCTGGTGTGGATGCGGCCTTGCGTCTCGGTCGTCGGCACCCGCTGCACCCGGTGGCCGCCCGACTCGAAGCGCAGCTGGCCAAACACATCGGTGCCGATCACGCGGACCACGACCTCCTTGTAGCCACCCAGTTCGCTCTGGCTTTCGCTGACGATCTCGCAGCGCCAGCCCACGCGCTCGGCGTAGCGCGTGTACATGCGAAGCAGGTCGGCCGCGAAGAGTGCCGATTCGTCGCCACCGGTGCCGGCGCGGATTTCGAGGAACGCGTTGCGCGAGTCGTCCGGGTCCTTGGGCAGCAGGAGGCGCTGCAGCTCTTCTTCGAGCTGAGCCAAATCGGCTTCGGCGCCTGCGATTTCGTCGCGCGCCATGTCGACCATTTCCGGGTCCGCGAGCATCCCGCGTGCGCCGGTAATGTCGGACTCCCTCCGCACATAGCGCGCATATCGGCCGGCGATTTGCGTGACCTCGGCATGCTCGCGCGAGATGGTGCGGTACTGCGCCATGTCGCTCATGATGTCTTCGCGCGACAGCAGAAAGTCGAGCTCCTCCAGGCGTAACGCATAACGCTCGAGTTGATGGCGCAGGAATGATTTCAAGGTGGAAAGACCAAAGGCAATAGGAAAAGGGGACGCCGCCATCGGCGACTGAAGCGGCTGCACTCGACAAATGCGCGCACCGCTGAACGGGCTATGGGCCCACCGACCAGCGTCGCTAACGCTCTTTGCGCAGGAACAGGCGCGAGATGGTCTGCGCAGTTTGCTCGCGCGCTGCGACGTCGCCGGCGTGAAGCTCGGTCATTGCGCCGTGCAACATCTTCTGCGTCAGCCCGCGCGCCATGGCTTCGAGTACCGCCTCCACCGGCTCGCCCTTGGCCAGCATCTTGCGGGCACGTGCCATCTCCGTCGCACGCCATTCATCGCTCTGTGCGTTGAGCTGTTGAATGAGTGGCACCGTACCGCGCTGGTCCAGCCACTGCATGAAGCTCTGGACGCCGGCGTCGATGATGACTTCGGCTTGCGCCACCGCAGCCTGGCGGTTGGCTTGGCCCTGCTGCACCACCTGCGCCAGATCGTCCACTGTGTAGAGGTACACGTCTTCGAGCGCCTTCACTTCGGGCTCGATGTCGCGTGGTACGGCCAGATCTACCATGAACATCGGCCGGTGCTTGCGTGCCTTGAGCGCCCGCTCGACCGCTCCGAGGCCGATCAGTGGCAACGTGCTCGCAGTGCAACTCACCACGATGTCGAACTCTGCGAGTCGACCCGGCAAATCGGCCAGGCGCATGGATTCGGCGCCGAAGCGTGCGGCCAGCACTTCGCCGCGCGCCTGAGTGCGATTGGCGATGGTGATCGACTTGGGCTCCTTCGCCGCGAAGTGCGTCACCGCCAGATCGATCATTTCGCCGGCGCCGACGAACAGTATCCGAGTCTGTTTCAGGTCTTCGAACAGTTGGCCGGCGAGGCGCACCGCAGCCGCCGCCATGCTGATCGAATGCGCACCGATCTCGGTGGCAGTGCGCACTTCTTTCGCGACCGCGAACGAGCGCTGAAACAACTGATTGAGCGTGCTGCCCAGCGCACCGGCCGTTTCGGCGGCGCGCACCGCATCTTTCATCTGGCCGAGGATCTGCGCCTCGCCAAGCACCATCGAATCGAGCCCGCTGGCGACGCGGAAGGCGTGACGCGCAACATCGTCGTTGTGCAGGGTGTAGGCATGCGAGCGAAGCAGGGCAGGGGCAACGCCGCCGCTTTGGGCCAACCAGCCCATCGTGTGGTCGAGCGCGATGTCGTCTGCTGCGGCGCAATAAATCTCGGTGCGATTGCAGGTCGAAAGGATCGCGGCTTCGATTTGGGGATGGCGACCAGCAGGGAAAGAGCTGCGCAGGCTCTGCAACGTCGGGGCCAACTGGTCGATCGCGAACGCGAAACGACCGCGCAGGTCGAGCGGCGCGGTCGTGTGGTTCAAGCCGAGAGCCCAGACTGACATAGCTGACAATTATAAAATTTATAGCGCCCCAGGGCGGGCGGTCTCCATGTGGCCGAGACTATCGGCGGTTTAGCCTACGCCGCCCCGCTTTTTTTTGATCTCCGCCGTGTCTCCATTTCAACTGCTCGACTCCCTGCTCAACTTCTTAGCGCCGGCCTTTTTCATCGCGCTGGTGCTGGCGTTGGCAACCCGCTTTTTGATGAGGCGACGAGCAGGAGCGCCAGGGTTCTGGACGCAGACAGGCATCAATTTCCTGGCGGGTATTGCGGTGATGGTGACCGGTCTGGTCATCTACGGCCATGACGGCATGATGTGGACCTATGGCGCCTTGGTGATCGTCTGCGGTACCGGTCAATGGCTGCTGGCCGGCGGTGCACGGCGATAGACGGAACCAGCTGGTCACGCGGGGCGCGGTCCCGGGTCCGGGCCTGGAACTTCGGCAGGTTGCGATGCGGAGGCTGGCGGCGCGACTGGCATCGGCGCAGCGGCATAGGCCGCCAGCGGCAATTGCGCCTTGTTCAGCTCGTCGAGGATCTTGAAGAGCAGGTCGCTCCGCACACCACCCGCCAACCTCGGGTTCTGCACATAGGCGATCAGCTGGAAGATCAGGAACCCGCCTTCGATGCCATCCAGCATGAGCGATGGTTCCGGGGTCGGCAGCACGCCCGGATGCTCACTGCAGGCCGACAGCATCACATCGCGCGCCCGGTGCGCATCGGTGGTCAACGGCATCGGCAAACGAATCAATACACGGCCCTCGGCGTTCGCCAGCGTCATGTTGCGGACGGTCTTGGTGATGAACTCCGAGTTGGGCACGATCAAGGTCGACCGGTCGCCCAACTGGATTTCGGTGGCACGCACGTTGATCCGCTTCACATCTCCTTCGGCCGTGCCCAGCACCACCCAATCACCTACTTTGACCGGCCGCTCCGCCAGCAGGATCAAACCGGAAATAAAGTTCTGCACGATGGCCTGCAGCCCAAAGCCGATGCCGACCGACAGCGCGCTCGCGACCCAGGCGATGCGATTCACACCGATGCCGAGCGCAGACAAGGCAAACGCGACCACCACGATCGTCCCGACGTAGCCAAGCAGCGTCGTGAGCGAACTGCGCATGCCGACTTCGAGGCTGGTCTCCGGCAGATAGCTGTTTTCGAGCCAGCGCTTGAACACGCGCAGCAAGACAAAGCCGATGAGCAACGCGGTGATCGCGCTCACGATGGCGCCCGGCACCAGCTGGAACTCGCCGACCTTCAGTCCGCTGCCATAAGTGCCGCTGCGCTGAAACACCTCGGCGGGGCTTGTGCCCAGTGGGGTGATGAGCGACACCAGCATGTAGAAGAAGAGGGCGACGCGGCCCAGCCCGGAAAGCACGACCGCGGCTTGGTCGAGCGTTTGCGGCTGCAGGTCGAAGGCCTTCTGCAGCCGTTGACCGAAGCTGCTCTTCGATGCGACGACCGCCATGAACAGGTCGTCGACGAACTTGAACAGCACGTAGAAGGCCATCGCCACGATGCCGGCCCATGTCAGCTGCGTGGCCAGAAAGCTCGCCAGCGCCACATACCCAAGCGCGACCAGCACCCATATCGCGACCGTCAACACGGCGATGGCGGCGAGCAGCAAACCGACCCACATCGGACGATCGGCAGGCTTGCCGGTCTCTGGGTCGGCTTCGGCGCTCAGGGGCTTGACGCGATGCAACACGATGGCGGTCAACGCGGTGAGCCCGAGCGCTGTGAGCACGTGCGTGGCAACCACCGCCGCGAAGCTCGCGTCGACCAGCGCATTGATGCGCGCCGGTGCCCACACCAGCGCCGCCACCACCGCGACGAACCAGGGAAGCGGAGCGAGACGCGCGGCGGCCGCTTCCGACATCGGCGGCAAGCGCCACGACGGTCGACCAGCCGACAAGAGCGCCCGCCCGAGGCTGATCACGAACGCGATGAAGATCAGCGACTGCACGACGCTTAGCGCCGCGGCCCGAGACTGCGGCGGCCACGACTCACGCTTGTCGAGCATGTAGAACGACCAGTGCGCGGCGATCGCGACCAACAGCACGTTGGTCGTCACGATGGCGATCACCAGCAGCGAACGGCGCAACCGGCCCACCGGAAGCACGCGCGCCGCCAGGCGCGCAAGGCCCTTCTCCGCCACCCAGTTGCCGAGCGTCGCGATCAGCAGTGCGGCCAACAGCACCGCGAGTACTGCGGCGCGGTGCGGTGGCTGGATCGCCAGCGCGACACCACGTTTGATGTTGCCGATCAGCTGGCCGACGCGCGCCGTGTCGTCGGGCCACGCATCGTGCAAGTCGTTCCAGAAATCGCTTCCGAGCGGTGAGGCGGCGCGCTCGGTGAGCTGCGCCTCGAACAGCGAACGACGCTGCGCCAGTAAGTCGCTGCCGCGCTGCTGTGAGTCGATGATGAGCAGCCGCGCAAGCCGGATGTCGGCATCGAGTCCGTTGCGCTCCTTGGTCAGCGCAGCACGTTGGCGCGTGATGTCGGGGTCTTCGGTCGCGCCCGCAGTCGGCGCGTTGCCGAGCTCGCCCAGCCGGGCATTGATATCTGCAAGCTGGCCGGCGTGCGACGCCACGAAAGCCTCGCCTTGCTGGCCGATGTCGTTGATCTCCGCCAGCCGCGCCCGAACCTCCTTCGCGTTGTCCAGCGTGGCGGGCAGCGCGTTGAGCTGCGCTCGCAGTTCGGCCACGCTCGGTTGGGGGTCGGCGGCCGCTGCGGGAGCGCTGTTGTCCTGCGCGTGCGCTGCGGCGCACAGCACCACGGCGAACAGAAGCGCCGACAGGCGAGAGATCCAGGTCTTGGTGCTGATCATTGAGCCTATTACACAGCGAGCCCTGCCGGCCAGACCGACGGGCTCGCTCCGGTCACGCTGCCGGACTGAAGAGGTCGATGCGGTCGGTGATGATGCCGTCGGTGCCCAGTGCCAGCAGACGCTGCACGGCCCAGTCGTCGTTGACGGTGTAGCTCAGGGTGCGCATACCGATCGCCTTGGCTTCGGCCACCGTGACGGTGTTCCACAAACCCTGGTTGCAGACGATGGCAGCGCAGCCCAGGTGAGATGCGGTGTCGAGCCAGCCATCGGTCAAGGTGTCGAGCAGCAAGCCGCGTGGCAGATCGGGCTGAGTGGTTGCAGCGCCTTCGAGCGCTTCGACCTGAAACGATGTCAGCAGCGGTGGGATGGCCGCGTCTTGCCAAAGACGAGCGGCATGCCAGGCCACGACTTGCCCCGTCTCGCGCTCGCTGCCGGGCGTCGGCTTGATCTCGATGTTGAGGAAGTAGTCGTTCGCCAGGCAGAAGCGAGCGACGCTCTCGAGCGTGGCGAGCGGTTCGCCGGCAAAGGCGCGCGAATGCCAGCTGCCGGCATCGAGCAGCGCCAGATCGCTCCACGGTAATTTGCCGCCGGCGCCCTGACCGCTCGTGGTGCGTTCCAGCGCCGCGTCGTGCATCAGAAAAGGCACGCCGTCGGCGCTCAGCTTGGCGTCGCACTCGAACATGCGGTACCCGTGCGCTGCACCGACGCGGAACGCGGCCAGCGTGTTTTCAGGCGCCAGCTGGCCCGCACCGCGGTGCGCGACCCAGCACGGATAAGGCCACTGTTTCAATCTGCGCGCTTCCCTGAGCCGGCATCGAACCAATGCAGCTTGTCTTGCCGCGCCGCGATCTTCACGGTGTCGCCGGCAACCGGTGGATGGTCGCCCTCGTCGGTACGCATGATGATTTGCTCGTCGCCGATGCGGCCGTACACCAGGCGCTCGGCGCCCAGCAGTTCGACCTGCTCGACCTGCACCGACCATCCGTTTTCGTCGAGCTTCATGTGCTCGGGCCGGATGCCGAGAATATGACCCGACCTGACGCCCGGTGCATGCCGCAGCAGGTTCATCGGCGGCGAACCGATGAAGCTCGCGACAAAGGTGGTGGCAGGGCGGTTGTAGACCTCTTCGGGTGTTGCGAACTGGTCCATCACGCCACCGTTCATCACGATGATCCGTTGCGCCAGCGTCATTGCCTCGACCTGGTCGTGCGTGACGAAGAGCGATGTGATGCCGAGCTCGCGGTGCAGCTTCTGGATCTCCAGACGCGTTTGAGCGCGCAGCTTGGCGTCGAGGTTGGAAAGCGGTTCGTCGAACAAAAACACCTGCGGTTGTCGCACGATGGCGCGACCCATCGCCACGCGCTGCCGCTGGCCTCCGGAAAGCTCGCGCGGCTTGCGTTGGAGCAGGCTGCCGAGTTCGAGAATTTTGGCGGCCTTGTCGACACGCGTCTTGATCTCGGGCACCGGCACCTTGGCGATTTTCAGGCCGTAGGCCATGTTGTCGAACACGCTCATGTGCGGGTACAGCGCGTAGTTCTGGAACACCATCGCGATGTCGCGCTCCGACGGCTCGAGGTCGTTGACCACGCGGTCCCCGATGCGGATTTCGCCCGCTGAAACTTCTTCGAGCCCCGCGACCATGCGCAGCAGCGTCGATTTGCCGCAGCCCGAAGGCCCGACGATGACGATGAATTCATGGTCGGCAACCTCGGCGCTCACGCCGTGGATAACCTGATTCGCCTTCGGCCCGATGCCGTAGCGCTTGATGACGTTGCGTAGTGAAAGAGAAGCCATATTTTCTTTGTCTTATTTTTCAGTGTCCACGAGGCCCTTGACGAACCACTTCTGCATCAAAACCACGACCAGCGCGGGCGGCAGCATCGCGAGGATCGCGGTCGCCATCACCACGTTCCAGTCGTTGGACGCGTCGCCTCCGGCCATCATGAGCTTGATGCCGACCACCACCGGGTACATGTCTTCGCCGGTGGTCGCCAACAGCGGCCAGAGGTACTGATTCCAGCCGTAGATGAACTGGATCACGAAGAGCGCCGCAATCGAGGTTTTCGACAACGGCAGCAGCACGTCGATGAAGAAACGCATCGGGCTCGCGCCGTCCATGCGGGAGGCTTCGGTGAGCTCGTCCGGCACCGTCATGAAGAACTGCCGAAACAGGAAGGTCGCGGTGGCCGATGCGATCAGCGGGACCGTGAGGCCGGCGTAGGTATTGAGCATGTGCAGGTTCGACAGCACCTGGTAGGTGGGCAGGATGCGCACCTCGACCGGCAGCATCAGCGTCACGAAGATCATCCAGAACACGATCTTCCTGAAGCGGAACCTGAAATACACGATGGCAAAGGCCGACAGTAAGGAAATGCTGATCTTGCCGATCGAGATGACCATCGCGGTCACGAAGCTGACCCACATCATGTGGGCCACCGGCGCGTTCGATCCATTGCTGGTTTCGCGGCCGAAGAGCGCCGACTTGTAGCTCTCCCACATGTGGCCGCCGGGCAGCAACGGCATGGGGGCTTGCACGATCTCCTGTGCCGTGTGCGTCGATGCGACGAAGGCCAGGTACAGCGGGAAGCCGACGATCAGCACGCCGAGGACCATGACGACGTGGGCCAGGATGCCGTGGGTGCCGCGTTTTTCGACCATGTCAGTAATTCACTTTCTTCTCGACGTAGCGGAACTGCACCACCGTCAGCGCCACGACGATCACCATGAGCACGACGGACTGCGCGGCGGAGCCGCCCAGGTCCATCGCCTTGAAGCCGTCGTGATAGACCTTGTAGACGAGGATCGAGGTGTCTTGGCCTGGGCCGCCTTGCGTGGCCGCATCGACGATCGCGAAGGTGTCGAAGAACGCGTAGACCACGTTGATGACCAGCAGGAAGAAGGTGGTTGGCGTCAGCAAGGGGAACTGCACCGTCCAGAAGCGGCGCCACGGTTTGGCTCCGTCGATGGCCGCGGCTTCGATCAACGATTTCGGGATCGACTGCAGGCCTGCCAGGAAAAACAGGAAGTTGTACGACAGCTGCTTCCAGATGGCCGCCATCACGATCAATGCCATGGCCTGGCCCGAATTGAGCAGATGGTTCCAGTCGATACCGAACTTGCCCAGCGCATACGACACCACGCCGAGCGAGGGCGAGAACATGAAGACCCACAGCACTGCGGCCACCGATGGTGCGACCGCGTACGGCAGGATGAGCATCGTCTTGTAGAACATGCCGCCACGCACGATGCGGTCTGCGAAAACGGCCAGCATGAGTGCCAGTGAAATACCGATGCTGGCGACCAGTACCGAGAAGAAAGCCGTCGTCTTGAAAGACGCCGCATAGCTCGGGTCGGCGATCAATTGCCTGAAGTTGTCGAAGCCGACGAATTCGATCGAGGTGCCGAACGCATCCTGTTGCTGCAACGACTGAAAAACGGCTTGGGCGGCCGGCCAGAAGAAGAACACCAGGATGACCACCGCCTGCGGCAGGATCAGCAGCCAGGGCAGCCAGCTCGATCGAAAGACGACGCGTTTTTCCATGGGGTCCCTTACGTAAAAATCCCGCCCGGCCGTCCTGAGAGAAGGACCAACGGGGCGGGCGATATTAGCCGGAGCCGGGCACGGCGCCGGACGCGGGCCCGGCGAGGACGACCGCGAGAGTCAGCTCTTGTTTGCCTTCTGGAAACGCTCGAGTTGTTCGTCGCCGCGCTTGACGATTTCGTCGAGCGCTTCCTTGGCGGTTTTCTTGCCGTTCCAGACCTGTTCGAGCTCTTCGTCCTCAATGGTGCGGATCTGCAAGTAGTTGCCCAGGCGAATGCCACGGCTCTTGTCGGTCACCTTGCGGATCATCTGCGTCACTGCGACATCGGTGCCCGGCTTTTCCTTGTAGAAACCCGACTCTTCGGTCAGCTTGTAGGCCGCCGTGGTGATGGGCAGATAGCCTGTGCGCTTGTGGCTGGCCGACTGCACTTCGGGTTGCGAGAGGAAGGTGAAGAACTTGGCGACGCCCTTGTACTTCTCCGGCGTCTTGCCCGACATGACCCAGAGGCTGGCGCCGCCGATCACGGTGTTTTGCGGTGCGCCCGGTACGTCCGGGTAGTAGGGCAGCGGGGCCAGTCCGTAGGCGAACTTTGCGTTCTTGGCGACGTCGCCATAGAAGCCGGACGAGGTCTGGATCATGGCGCACTCACCCGAGGTGAACGACGCTTGCGGCACGCTGCTGCGGCCCTTATAGACGAACAGGCCCTGCTTGGCCATGTTGGCCAGGTTCTCGATGTGGCGCACATGCAATGGCGAGTTGACCTTCAGGCGCGCGTCCAGGCCTTGCAGTCCGTTGCTCTTGCTCGCGAACTCGACGTTGTGCCAGGCCGAAAAGCTTTCGAGCTGGGTCCAGTTTTGCCAAGCGGTGGTGAACGGACATTTGTGGCCGCTGGCCTTGAGCTTGGCGGCGGCGGCCACCACTTCGGGCCAGGTGGTCGGCGCCTTGTCGGTCGGCAGGCCGGCCGCTTTGAAGGCGTCCTTGTTCCAGTAGAAGATGGTCGTCGAGCTGTTGAACGGAAAGCTCAACATCTGGCCGTTCGGCGCGGTGTAGTAGCCCGCCACCGCAGGAACGTAGCCGCTCGGATCGAACTTCTCGCCGGCGTCCTTCATAATTTTTCCGACCGGCACGATGGCGCCCTTGCTGGCCATCATCGTCGCTGTGCCGACTTCGAATACCTGCAGAATGTCGGGAGCGTTACCGGCGCGAAAAGCCGCAATGGCCGCGGTCATCGACTCGGCATATTCGCCCTTGAAGGTCGGGACGATCTTGTATTCCTTCTGGCTTTCGTTGAACTGCTTGGCCAGATCGTTGACCCATTCGTTGTTGACGGCGGTCATCGAATGCCACCACTGGATTTCGGTTTGGGCGTGTGCCGTGTGGAACAGCGTGGCGGCCAACGCCGAAACCAAGGCGAGCGTCTTGAATCGCATGAAGACTCCTGAAAATTGGGAAAACGAAGGGGCGGATGCTAGGTCATCTTTGTGACGGTTCCGCGTTGCTGTTTGTCGCATGGAAGACTTGCTGCAACCAGCCGGGGAAACCCTTTTTGAAGCGCCGCCATCCCGACCGGAGCCCTGCTTGCTGCGATGCACCATGCTAGCCTTTAGATATGAGCAAGACTTCCCTCGACAAAAGCAAAATCAAGTTCCTTCTGTTGGAAGGCATCCATTCTTCGGCACTCGAAGTGATCCGCGGCGCGGGGTACACGCAAATCGAAACCGTGCCCAAGGCGCTCCAGGGCGAGGAGCTGAAAGCCAAGCTGGCCGACGTTCATTTCCTGGGCATACGCTCGCAAAGCAAGCTCACGGCCGACGTGCTGTCGGCGGCGCCCAAGCTGGTGGCGGTGGGGTGCTTTTGCATCGGAACCAACCAGGTCGATCTGAATGCGGCCCGCGAGCGTGGTGTGGCGGTGTTCAACGCGCCGTATTCGAACACCCGCTCGGTCGCAGAACTCGTGCTTGCTGAAGCCATTCTTTTGCTGCGCGGCATCCCCGCCAAAAACGCGCTGGTGCATCGCGGCGGATGGATGAAGTCCGCCGCCAACTCGCATGAAATTCGCGGCAAGACGCTCGGCATCGTCGGCTATGGGTCGATCGGCACGCAGTTGTCGGTACTGGCCGAAGGGCTGGGAATGCACGTCACGTTCTATGACGTCGTGAGCAAGTTGCCGCTGGGCAATGCGCGTCAGATTCCGCAACTGCACGACCTGCTGGCGCAGAGCGACATTGTGAGCCTGCATGTTCCGGAGTTGCCGTCGACGAAATGGATGATCGGGCCAGCCGAGATCGCCGCGATGAAGCCGGGCGGCATTCTGATCAACGCGGCGCGTGGCACGGTGGTCGATATCGATGCGCTGGCCGAGGGCATCAAGAGCCAGAAACTCTGGGGCGCGGCCATCGATGTGTTCCCGGTCGAACCTGGCAGCAACAACGAAGAATTCCAGTCGCCGCTGCGAGGTCTGGACAATGTGATTTTGACGCCGCACGTAGGCGGCTCGACGATGGAGGCACAGGCCAACATCGGCGGCGAGGTGGCTGAAAAGCTGGTCAAGTACAGCGACAACGGCACCTCGGTTTCGTCGGTGAACTTTCCGGAAGTGGCGCTGCCGGCGCATCCGGGCAAGCACCGTCTGCTGCACATCCACCATAACGTGCCGGGTGTTCTGTCGGAGATCAACAGGATCTTTTCGGACAACCACATCAACATCGCATCGCAGTTTCTGCAGACAAATGAAAAGGTCGGGTACGTGGTGACGGACATCGATGCGGCTTCTTCGGATCTGGCTTTGGAGAAGTTGGCGCAGGTGCCTGGGACCATTCGAAGCCGGGTGTTGTTTTAGTTGTCGTCGGTGGGGAGCGTTTTTGTCGATGGTTGGCGGGTGGAAGCTCTGCTGCTGCTCCCCTCGGAAAGCGGGGTCCGCGCAAACATCGGACGCGAAGCGCATCAACACCACCGCTGACCTAAAATCACAGCCCCGGCAAGAGGGTGCGCAGCGCCCGACCGAGGCCCACTTTCCCCGATGAATGCACCGACCGCTTTGACTGCGTTGTTGTCGCAGGCCGCAGAGCCCGCACGATTGCGTGAGATCCCGTACAACTACACCAGCTTTTCCGATCGCGAGATCGTGATTCGCCTGCTGGGCGAACGCGGCTGGGAGTTGCTGCAGAACCTGCGATCCGAGCGCCGCACCGGCCGCTCCGCGCGCATGCTTTATGAAGTGCTCGGCGACATCTGGGTCGTGCAGCGAAATCCATACCTCGTCGACGATCTGCTCGACAATCCGCGCCGCCGCGGTCAGCTGGTCGATGCGTTGAACCACCGGCTGACCGAGGTCGGCAAGCGCCGCACTCCTGATGTCGATGCCGAGCGCGACGCGTTGGTTGGCGAACTCACCGCGCTGGTGAGTCACGCCATCGTAGCGTTCGACGCCATGTTCCGCGATGTCGCCGCCTTGCGTCGTAAAGCCACCCGCGTGCTGCGCCGACTGACAGCCAAAGACAACATCAAGTTCGACGGACTCTCGCGCGTGTCGCACGTGACCGACGCGACCGATTGGCGGGTCGAGTATCCCTTCGTCGTGCTGTGCCCGGACACCGAGGCCGAGATGGCGGGGATGGTCAAGGGCTGCATCGATTTGGGCCTGACCATCATCCCGCGCGGCGGCGGCACCGGCTACACCGGCGGCGCGATTCCGCTGACCTGGAACAGCGCGGTCATCAACACCGAAAAGCTCGAAGCCATGACCGAGGTCCAGGTGATCGCGCTGCCCGGCCTCGATGCACCGGTGGCCACCGTCTGGACCGAAGCCGGCGTGGTGACGCAGCGCGTCGCCGATGCGGCCGAGCGGGCGGGCTATGTCTTCGCGGTCGATCCGACTTCGGCCGAGGCCTCGTGCGTCGGCGGCAACGTCGCGATGAATGCCGGCGGCAAGAAGGCCGTGCTGTGGGGCACCGCGCTCGACAATCTGGCCTCGTGGCGCATGGTGACGCCGCAGGCCGAGTGGCTCGAAGTCACGCGCATCGGTCACAACCTCGGCAAGATTCACGACGCTGAAAACGCCGTGTTCGATCTGCAGTATTTCGCGGCCAATGGAACGACCAAACTGCGCAGCGAGCGCCTGACGATTCCCGGCAAGACCTTTCGCAAAGAAGGCCTTGGCAAGGACGTGACCGACAAGTTTTTGTCGGGCCTGCCGGGCATCCAGAAAGAGGGCTGCGACGGGCTGATCACTAGCTGCCGCTGGATCGTGCACAAGATGCCGGCGCACACGCGCACCGTGTGTCTGGAGTTCTTCGGCAACGCCAAGGACGCGGTGCCGAGCATCGTCGAGATCAAGGACTTCATGTTCGCCGAGCAGAAGCGCAGTGGCGTGCTGCTGGCCGGCTTGGAGCATCTGGACGATCGCTACCTGAAGGCGGTCGGCTACGCCACCAAATCGAAGAAGCACGGTGGCTTGCCGAAGATGGTGCTGTTCGGCGACATCGCGGGTGACGACGCCGACGACGTGGCGCGCACCACCTCGGAAGTGGTGCGCATCGCCAACTCGCGCAACGGCGAAGGTTTCATCGCCATCAGCCCGGAAGCGCGCAAGAAGTTCTGGCTCGACCGCAAGCGCACGGCCGCCATCAGCAAGCACACCAACGCCTTCAAGATCAACGAAGACGTGGTGATTCCGCTGCCGCGCATGGCCGAGTACACCGATGGCATCGAACGTATCAATATCGAGCTGTCGCTGCAGAACAAGATCGCATTCACGGATGCGCTGGAAGCGTTTTTTACGCGCGGTAGTCTGCCGCTCGGCAAGACAGACGATGCCAACGACATACCTTCGGCCGAACTGCTCGAAGACCGTGTGGGCCAGGCAATCGATCTGGTTCGAGAAGTGCGCGCGCTGTGGGCCGGATGGCTCCAAAGCGTCGATGCGCTCTTCCCACAGTTGCAGGACCATTCGTTGCGCGCCAGCTGGAAGACGCAGATCCGTCTGCCGCTGCAAAGCATTTTCACCGGCGCGGAGTTTCAGCCGATCCTCGACGAGTGCAACGCCATTCACCAGCGTGTGCTCAAGGGCCGCGTGTGGATCGCCCTGCACATGCATGCCGGCGACGGCAACGTACACACCAACATCCCCGTCAACAGCGACAACTACGACATGCTGCAGACCGCGCACGCAGCGGTGGTGCGCATCATGAAACTGGCGCGGGATCTGGACGGCGTGATTTCCGGTGAGCACGGCATCGGTATCACCAAGCTGGAATTTCTGACCGATGAGGAACTGCAGCCGTTCACCGACTACAAGATGCGGGTCGATCCTGAAGGGCGGTTCAACAAGGGCAAGCTGTTGCGCGTGACAGCGCAGAGCGCGCTCCACGCGGACCTCACCAACGCCTACACGCCAAGCTTCGGTCTCATGGGCCATGAGTCGTTGATCATGCAGCAGAGCGACATCGGCGCCATTGCCGATTCGGTCAAGGATTGCCTGCGCTGCGGCAAGTGCAAGCCGGTGTGCGCGACACATGTGCCTCGCGCGAACCTGCTCTACAGCCCACGCAACAAGATCCTCGCGACGTCGCTGCTGGTCGAGGCTTTTCTTTACGAAGAGCAGACGCGCCGCGGCGTCAGCATCAAGCACTGGGAAGAGTTCGAAGACGTGGCGGACCACTGCACCGTGTGCCACAAGTGCCTGTCGCCGTGCCCGGTCAAGATCGATTTCGGCGACGTGTCGATGAACATGCGGAACCTGTTGCGCAAGATGGGCAAGAAGAGCTTTCGGCCCGGCAATGCCGCCGCGATGCTCTTCCTCAACGCGACCAACCCGCAGACCATCAAGGCGATGCGCGTCGGCATGGTCGATATCGGCTTCAAGGCGCAGCGCCTGGCAAACGACCTGTTGCGCCGCGTCGCGAAGAAGCAGACCGCCGCGCCGCCATCGACGCTAGGCCCCGCGCCGATCAAGGAACAGATCGTTCACTTCATCAACAAGAAAATGCCGGGTGGCCTGCCGAAGAAGACCGCGCGGGCGCTGCTCGACATCGAGGATGCGGACTACGTGCCGATCATTCGCGACCCGAAGACGACGACGTCGGAAACCGAGGCCGTCTTCTACTTTCCGGGGTGCGGATCGGAGCGACTGTTCTCGCAAGTCGGCCTCGCAACGCAGGCGATGCTGTGGCATGCCGGTGTGCAAACCGTGCTGCCGCCGGGTTACCTGTGTTGCGGCTATCCGCAGCGCGGCAGCGGCCAGTTCGACAAGGCCGAGAAGATGATCACCGACAACCGGGTGCTCTTCCACCGTGTGGCCAACACGCTCAACTACCTCGACATCAAGACAGTGGTGGTGAGCTGCGGCACCTGCTACGACCAGCTGCAGGGCTACCAGTTCGACAAGATCTTCCCGGGCTGCCGGATCATCGACATCCACGAGTACCTGCTCGAAAAAGGCATCACGCTGGCGGGTGCGGTCAATGGCGCGATGAACGGTGCCAAAGATGGCGCGGCAGGCGGCTACCTGTACCACGACCCCTGCCACAGCCCGATGAAACTGCAGGACCCGATGAAGACCGTGAAGGCGCTGGTCGGCAACGCCGCTGGAGACAACGTGCTTAAGAACGACCGCTGCTGCGGCGAGTCGGGCACGCTCGGTGTCACGCGGCCCGACATCTCCACTCAGATCCGCTTTCGAAAGGAAGAAGAACTGAAAAAAGGCGAGACCGACTTGCGCGCGACCGGCACGGTCGCGGCACAAGGCAACGTCAAGATATTGACCAGCTGCCCGAGTTGCCTCCAAGGCCTTAGCCGCTATGGCGACGACCTGAACAACGGCTTGCTCGAAGCAGACTACATCGTGGTCGAAATGGCCAATTTGATCCTCGGCGCAGACTGGCTGCCGAACTACGTGGCCGCGGCCAACCGTGGCGGCATCGAGCGCGTACTCGTATGAACAGGAGTTTCTGATGGCAGGTTTGAAGGTCGGCGCACCGACGCCACAATCGGTCACCGTGCATGGTCAGTCGCGCGTGCTGGAGGTCGGTTTCTCGGATGGGGCGAGCTTCCGGATTCCGTTCGAGCTGATGCGCGTCTATTCGCCGTCGGCGGAAGTGCAAGGTCACGGGCCGGGTCAGGAGATCCTGCAAACGGGCAAGCGCGAGGTGACGCTGGTCGAACTCGAATCGGTCGGCAACTACGCGGTCAAGCCGGTGTTCAGCGATGGGCACGAGTCCGGCATCTACTCATGGGACTTGCTGTACGAACTGGGCGCTAGGCAGGACGACTTATGGGCTGAGTACGAGCGTCGCCTTGCCGCTGCGGGTGTCGATCGCGACGCACCGATGCCCGGCAAGGGCGGCCACGCCTGCGGCAGTCATTGACGCTCTGGGAGCAGAGTCACTGATGCAGTAGCCATTGGCTTTGCGGGGTCGTCGTCTTGATGTCCATGCTTCCGCCCTAACATCGGGCGCATGAGTACCACCCATTTCGGCTACGAGAAGGTCGACGAGAAAGAGAAAGCCAGTCGCGTGCGCGGCGTTTTCGACTCGGTCGCGACACGCTACGACCTCATGAACGACCTCATGTCGGGCGGCCTCCATCGCGCATGGAAGGCCTACACCGTGATGGTCGCCAACGTCGGTGAAGGCTCCAAAGTGCTCGACATCGCGGGTGGCACCGGCGACCTCGCACTCGCGTTTGCCAAGAAGGTGGGCGTCACCGGCGAAGTGGTACATACCGACATCAACGAAGCCATGCTGCGCACTGGCCGCGACCGCCTGCTCGATGCCGGCGTCGCATTGCCGACGATGGTGTGCGATGCAGAAAAGCTCCCGTTTGCCGACAACCATTTCGACGTCGTGGCCGTGGCGTTCGGTCTCCGCAACATGACTCACAAAGACGTGGCACTGAAGGAAATGAACCGCGTGCTGAAGCCGCGCGGCAAGCTGCTGGTGCTGGAGTTTTCGAAGGTCGCCAAGCCGCTCGCCAAAGCATACGACTGGTATTCGTTCAAGGTGTTGCCTGCCCTTGGCAAGCTGGTGGCGGGCGACGACGCGAGCTATCGCTACCTTGCCGAATCGATCCGGATGCACCCCGACCAAGACGACCTCAAGACCCTCATGAAAGAGGGCGGTTTCGGGCACGTGGACTATCACAACATGACTGGTGGCGTGGTTGCCTTGCATGTTGGAATCAAATGTTGAAAAGGCGATTTTTCGCCGAAGAGGAGACGATATGAACAAGCTATGGACGGTATTGGTTGCAGGCGCCCTGGTGCTGGGCAGCGTGCAGGCCGACGCGGCTCGACTGGGCGGCGGCGGCAAGTCTTTCGGTCGCCAGTCGGGCAACGTGACGCAGCGTCAGGCGACCGTGCCAGCTACGACGCCAGGCTCGCCTGCGGCGCCGGCGCAGAACGCCAGCCCGACGGCACCGCGTCCGGCCACGCCCACGCCCGCCGCTGCGGCACCGAAGCGCCCTTGGGGTGCCATGCTCGGTGGCCTCGCCGCCGGTCTCGGCCTGGCGTGGCTCGCGCACTCGCTCGGTCTCGGTGCCGGCTTCGGCAACATCCTGATGATCGGCTTACTCGTGCTGGCAGCCGTGGTCGCATGGCGCACGTTCGCAGCCCGCTCGCGCAACGGCGCATCGGCTGGCGGTAACCGGCAGGGCGGTCTGGCTTTCGAAGGCGCAGGCAACCCGGCCAACGTCAGCGCCCCTGCGCAGTACAGCCCCGGCAATGTCGGCAACGACGCGTCGGCACGGCCTTGGGAGCGTCCTGCGCCCGCCGCTTTCGATGCGACGCCGGCTTCGTCCGGGCTTGGTGGCAGCAGCTTGTCTGCCGCTGGTGCCGCAGCCGGTGCAGCTGGCGGCAGCATGATCGGTTCAGCACTGGGCGGGTCTCAGTCGTGGGGCATCCCGTCCGGCTTCGATGTCGACGGCTTTCTCATTGCGGCCAAGCGTAACTTCGTGACCCTGCAAGATGCCTGGGATCGTGCCGACGTGTCCATGCTGCGCTCGATGATGACGGACGACATGGTCGAAGAAATTCGCACCCAGTTGGCCGATCGCGCCGGTCACACCGGTGGCGCATCGAACAAGACCGACGTGGTCGCGCTCGACGCCAAGCTGCTCGGCATCGAAGAAATGCCCGACGTCTACCTGGCCAGTGTCGAGTTCTCTGGAATGATCCGCGAAGACGCTTCTTCCGGGCCAAGCCCATTCCGCGAAGTCTGGAACATGACCAAGCCGACCAGCGGTACCAGCGGCTGGCTCGTGGCTGGCGTGCAAGCCCTGCAATAGCCGACGGCCTACGCGCTGGCGGCTCACTCGAGTCGCCCGCTCACGCAATAATGGGGACATGGTCAAACCGTCGTCCCCATTCGCTTTTCTGAATGATCTGCTCAACCGCGTCGGAAGTAGATTGCAGCCGCCGCCGTGGGCCGTCCACGAGGTGCAACACCGCGCCGTTCTGTTCCTCAACCACGTCCTGCAACAAGAGCCCGAAGCTCAGCAGCGAGTGTTGCGGCAGCAGGGCAAAGTGGTGCAGTTTCAGTGGCGCTTTGTCAAGATGGCCTTGGTCGCGACGCCGGCCGGCCTGCTCGACTTGGCTGCCGAAGGCGCCGTGCCCGACCTCACGCTCACACTGACCGAGGCATCGCCTTTCGACCTCGCCCGTACCACCTTGAGCGGCGATAAGCCGCCGGTGCAAATCGTCGGCGACGTGCAACTGGCGGCAGAAGTCAACTGGCTGGTCGACCATGTGCGCTGGGACGTCGAAGACGACTTGGCGCGCGTGATTGGCGACGTGCCGGCACACACGGTCAGCAATGCGGCGCGCCGCGGGGTCCAGGCCTTGCGCAAGTTCGTTGGCGACCGCCGCGCCGCCACCGGCGCAGCCCCGGGCACCGACGCGGGCAGCGTCGGGCCCTCAGGCACCGCATGAGTCGTTTCTATCGGGGCATCTTCATCGTCTGGGTGGCACTGCGCTACGGCCTCGACGAGATGGTGCTGACGAGCTTCAAGAAGCCTTGGCTGGGCGTCCTCGCGCGCATGATTTCGGTCGGCCGCAACCTCGATGCACCTCGCGGTCAGCGCTTGCGCGAGGCACTCGAGCGTCTCGGGCCGATCTTCGTGAAGTTCGGGCAGGTGCTGTCGACCCGGCGCGACCTGCTGCCGCCAGACATCGCCGACGAGCTGGCCTTCCTGCAAGACCGCGTGCCGCCGTTTGCTTCGTCGATCGCGATTGCGACCATCGAGCGGGCGTTCCGGCGGCGGGTGAGCGACATCTTCGTGCAGTTCGACGAGACGCCGGTCGCCAGCGCGTCGATCGCGCAGGTGCACTTTGGCAAGGTGCGACTGCGCGACGGCACGTTGCGCGAGGTCGCGGTCAAGGTGCTGCGGCCCAACATGCGCGGCATTATCGAAAAGGACCTTGCGCTGATGGCCATGATGGCGGGCTGGCTGGAGAGCCTGTCGGCCGACGGCAAGCGGCTGAAGCCCCGCGAAGTCATCGGTGAGTTCGACAAGTACCTGCACGACGAGCTCGACCTGGTGCGCGAGGCGGCCAATGCCGCCCAGTTGCGTCGCAACATGGTCAAGCTGGAGCTGGTGATGATCCCGGAAATGTTCTGGGATTTCTGCCACCCGGAAGTCATCGTGATGGAGCGCATGACCGGCGTGCCGATCGCACAACTCGACCGAATCCGGGCGGCCGGTGTCGACATTCCCAAGCTGGCGCGCGATGGCGTGACCATCTTTTTCACGCAGGTGTTTCGCGACGGTTTTTTCCATGCCGACATGCACCCGGGCAACATACAGGTCAGTCTGGAGCCGGCGACCTTCGGACGCTACATTTCGCTGGACTTCGGGATCATCGGCACGCTGACCGAATCCGACAAGGAGTACCTGGCGCAGAACTTCGTCGCGTTCTTCCGGCGCGACTACAAGCGGGTGGCGGAGTTGCATCTGGAAAGTGGCTGGGTGCCCGAGGGCACACGCATCGACGAACTCGAAGGCGCGATCCGTACCGTGTGCGAGCCGTACTTCGATCGGCCGTTGCGCGAGATCTCGCTCGGCATGGTGCTGATGCGGCTGTTCCAGACCTCGCGCCGCTTCCACGTGGAGATTCAGCCGCAACTGGTGCTGCTGCAGAAGACACTGCTCAACATCGAGGGGCTCGGTCGCCAGCTCGATCCTGAGCTTGATCTGTGGGCGACGGCCAAGCCGTTCCTCGAGAAATGGATGGTCGACCAGATCGGCCCGCGCAAGCTCTTCGAGCAGCTCAAAGCAGAGGCGCCGCGCTACGCCAAGCTATTGCCGCAGCTGCCACGGCTTCTGCACGACTACCTGGAAAATCGCCCCGCCGACCATCGTCGCGAGCTGATGGAATTGCTGGCAGCGCAGAAGCGCACCAACAAGCTTTTGCAGGCGATCGTCTACGGTGGCATGGGTTTTGTATTGGGTCTGCTCGCCATGCAGTTGTTGCTGCGGGTACGGATTTTCTAGAGGAGAGCTAGCCGTGCTGCTCACGTTGGTCGCTGTCTACCTGCTGATCACCATCGCCATTGGCCTGTATGCGGCCCGGCGCGTCAAGAACACCACCGACTTCGCAATCGCCGGGCGGCATCTGCCGCTGTACATGATCGTGACGACGACATTCGCGACTTGGTTCGGCTCGGAAACGGTGCTCGGCATTCCGGCCAAGTTCATCGAGGGCGGGCTGCACGGCGTGATCGAAGACCCGTTCGGCGCGGGCACTTGCCTCATCCTTGTCGGGCTCTTCTTTGCCGGCAAGCTCTACCGGATGACGTTGCTGACGATCAGCGACTACTACCGGGAGCGCTACGGCCGCATCGTCGAGGTGGCGTGCTCTCTCATCATCATGCTGAGTTATCTGGGTTGGGTGTCCGCTCAGGTCACCGCGCTGGGGCTGGTGTTCAATGTGCTGTCGGCCGGTGCCATCAGCATCCCGATCGGCATGACGATAGGCGTGGTGTCGATCCTGGCTTACACGCTCTTCGGTGGCATGTGGGCGGTCGCGGTGACCGACTTCATCCAGATGATCATCCTGGTGCTCGGCCTGGCCGTGATAGCGGTGTTCGCGGGCAACATGGCAGGCGGTGCCGGCAAGGTCATCGACTTCGCGACCAGCAAGGACCTCTTCAAGTTCTGGCCCGAGCCGAGCTTCAAGGACATGATTTTCTTCTTTGCTGCGGCCATCACGATGATGCTGGGCTCCATCCCTCAGCAGGATGTGTTCCAGCGCGTGATGTCGGCCAACAGCGTCAAATCGGCAACGCGCGGGCCGATCATCGGTGGGGTGGCGTACATCCTCTTCGCCTTCGTGCCGATGTTCCTCGTAGCCAGCGCGCTTTTGATCATGCCGGAGGAGGCGGCGCAGTTGCTCAAGGACGATCCGCAGAAGGTGCTGCCGACGCTGGTGCTCGAAAAGATGCCGTTCGTGATGCAGGTGCTGTTTTTTGGTGCATTGCTGTCGGCCATCAAATCGACCGCCTCCGCGACGCTGCTGGCCCCGAGCGTGACTTTTACCGAGAACATCTGGCGGCAGTTTCGCCCGGCCGGCAACGACAAATCGAATCTCAAAACGATGCGCGTGACCGTGCTGGTATTCAGCGCTGCCGTGCTGGCCTATGCGATCCGGATGCAGGGCACCCCAATCTATGAATTGGTTTCCGGCGCGTACCAGGTGCCATTGGTGGGCGCCTTCGTGCCGTTGGTGTGCGGGCTGTACTGGCGGCGCGCGACCACGCAGGGCGCCATTGCTTCGATCGTTCTGGGCATCGGCTTTTGGCTATTGTTTCTGGCGATGCCTTGGGGAGCCGTCTTCCCGGCGCAACTGGCGGGCCTCGTAGCCTCGTTTGTTGGGATCGTGGGCGGCTCGCTCGCACCCCAGTGGGTCGGCAACACGCACACTCCGCATCGTCCGCTGGCGACCGAGCAAGCCTGAACGTCAGTAGGGGAGCGCCCTTATAATCGAGGGCTTTGCAAGCGGCGTTCTGCCGCATTTTTGCTTGCCCCTACATGCCCATCTACGCCTATAAGTGCAGTTCCTGCGGCTTCGCCAAAGACTCACTGCAAAAAATGTCCGACGCACCGCTCACGGTGTGTCCGAGCTGCGGCAAGAGCACGTTCGAGAAGCAGGTGACCGCGGCAGGCTTTCAGCTCAAGGGCTCGGGCTGGTACGTGACCGACTTCCGCGAGGGTGGAGGCAAGAAGCCGGCAGACAAATCAGACAAGCCCGGCGACACGCCGGATCAGAAGTCGGATGCCAAGTCGGCCGAACCTGCCAGCGGCAGCGCCGACGCACCGGCTGCAAGCCCCGCAGCGCCGGCCGCTTCGCCCGCGCCCGCCGTGGCCAGCACGCCTGCCGCCGCGCCGCCTTCGCCAAAGCCAGCAGCCAAGGGCGACTGAGACTTTTCATGCACGCGATTCGCAAATGGCTCCTGTCAGGCTTGCTGGTCATCGTGCCGCTGGTCATTACGCTGGGCGTGCTGAACTGGATCATCGGCACGCTCGACCAGACGTTGTGGCTGCTGCCCGACGACTGGCAAAAGTGGCTGTTCGACCACAAGGTGCGCGGTCTGGGCGTGCTGCTTACGCTGGCCATCCTGCTGGCAGTGGGCGCGGTCGCCAGCAATTTCGTCGGCAAGCGGTTGCTGGGATGGGGCGACGCGGTAGTGCGGCGCATTCCGGTCGTGCGGTCTATTTATTCGAGCGTGAAGCAGGTGTCCGACACGCTGTTCTCCGAGAACGGCAATGCGTTTCGTACGGCCGTGCTGGTGCAATGGCCGCGTGAGGGTCTCTGGACCATCGCTTTCGTGACGGGCACGCCGGGTGCCGATGTGCTCGAACACATGGGTGGCGGGGACTACCTCGGAGTCTATGTGCCGACCACGCCCAACCCGACAGGTGGCTACTTCGTGATGCTCAAGCGAAGCGATTGCATTGAATTGAAGATGAGCGTGGACGACGCGCTCAAGTACATCGTGTCGATGGGGGTGGTCGTTCCAGGCGGTCCTTCCACGGTGGCGATCAAGCAGTAAACAAGACAAGACGCGCCCCGCGGGCGCCGGAAATCATCATGCTCATGCGTTCTGAATATTGCGGTCTGGTGACCGAGGCCCGATTGGGTGAAACCGTCAGCCTTTGCGGTTGGGTCAATCGTCGGCGCGACCATGGCGGCGTTATCTTCATCGATCTGCGCGACCGCGAAGGCTACGTGCAGGTGGTGTGCGATCCCGACCGTGCCGGGCAGTTCGCTATTGCCGAAGACTTGCGCAATGAGTTCTGCGTGCAGGTCAAGGGCCTGGTGCGAGCACGGCCTGAAGGCACGGTCAACGACACGCTCAAGAGCGGCAAGATCGAAGTGCTGTGCCATGAAATCAAGGTGCTCAACCCGTCCGTGACCCCGCCGTTCACACTGGACGACGACAACCTGAGCGAGACCACACGCCTCACGCACCGCGTGCTCGACCTGCGCCGCCCCGCGATGCAGCGCAACATGATGCTGCGCTACAAGGTGACGATGGAGGCGCGCAAGTTCCTCGATGCCAACGGCTTCATCGACATCGAAACGCCGATGCTCGGCAAGTCGACGCCCGAAGGCGCGCGCGACTACCTGGTGCCGAGTCGTGTGCACGACGGCAGCTTCTTCGCGCTGCCGCAGTCGCCGCAGCTCTTCAAGCAGCTCCTGATGGTGGCCGGCTACGACCGTTACTACCAGATCGTCAAATGCTTCCGCGACGAAGACCTGCGCGCCGACCGCCAGCCGGAGTTCACGCAGATCGACATTGAAACCTCGTTCATGGCGGAAGAAGAAATCCGCGAGATGTTCGAAAAGATGATTCGGCAGGTGTTTCGCTCGGCGGCCGCCATCGATTTGCCCGTGTTCCCGACGATGACGTACTCGGACGCCATGTTCAAGTACGGTTCCGACAAGCCCGACCTGCGCGTCAAGCTCGAGTTCACCGAGCTGACCGAACTCATGAAGCGCGTCGACTTCAAGGTGTTCTCGAACGCCGCGACGATGGAAGGCGGCCGCGTCGTTGCCCTGCGCGTCAAGGGTGGCGGCGGTGAAGGCGGCATGCCGCGCAGCGAGATCGATGCGTACACAGAGTTCGTCAAGATCTACGGCGCCAAGGGCCTGGCGTACATCAAGGTGAACGATGCAGCGGCCGGCCGTGAAGGCCTGCAAAGCCCGATCGTGAAGAACCTCGACGACGCCACTCTGGCCGAGATCATCGCGCGCACCGGCGCCCGCAACGGCGACATCCTGTTCTTCGGCGCAGACAAGGAAAAGGTCGTGAACGACGCGATCGGCGCGTTGCGCGTGAAGATCGGCCATAGCGCTTTCGGCAAGAAGGCCGGCCTGTTCGACGACCGCTGGGCGCCGCTCTGGGTGATCGACTTTCCAATGTTCGAATTCGACGAAGAAGGTCAGCGCTGGTCGGCCGTGCATCACCCGTTCACCGCGCCCAAGGACGGTCATGAAGACCTGATGGACACGGCACCGGAGAAGTGCATCGCCAAGGCCTACGACATGGTGCTCAACGGCATCGAGATGGGGGGCGGCTCGGTGCGTATCCATCGGGAGGAAGTTCAAAGCAAGGTGTTCCGCGCGCTCAAGATCAACGCCGAAGACGCGCAGCACAAGTTCGGCTTCCTGCTCGACGCGCTGCAATACGGCGCGCCGCCGCACGGCGGCATCGCCATTGGTCTCGACCGCCTGGTGATGCTCATGACGGGCGCCGAATCGATCCGCGACGTCATCGCTTTTCCCAAGACCCAGCGCGCGCAGGACTTGCTCACGCAGGCGCCGAGCCCGGTCGACGAAAAGCAACTGCGCGAGCTGCACATCAAGCTGCGTAACGTCCAGGAAGCCTGACGGCATCGGGAGGCACGATGACCGAACGTGCCTGGAAAATCCCCGAGTCGGTGTTGGTAGTGATCTATACGTCTGCACTCGACGTACTACTTCTCAGACGCGCCGACGCCGATGAGTTCTGGCAGTCGGTTACCGGCAGCAAAGATGCACTTAACGAGCCGTTGGCATTGACCGCCGCACGCGAAGTCGGAGAAGAAACCGGTATCGAGTGCGGCGAAGGCAGCGCGTTGGCATCGCAACTGGTCGACTGGCGGGTACAAAACGTGTACGAAATCTATTCGCAGTGGCTTGGCCGATACGCGCCAGGCACGAGGCACAACACCGAACACCTGTTCAGCTTGCGCGTGCCCGAGAGGTTGGTGCCTAGGCTCGCACCGCGCGAGCACACCGCTTGGAAATGGCTGCCTTACCGGGATGCGGCCGACGCCTGCTTTTCGCCGTCCAACGCCGAAGCTATTCTGTTACTGCCACAATTTGCTCAATGACCGGTTCGAGTTCGACATTGCGTGTGGCCACCTACAACATCCACAAAGGTGTGCAAGGGATTGGCCCCGCGCGTCGTCTGGAAATCCACAACTTGGGGCACGCCATCGAGCAGCTCGACGCCGACATCGTCTGCCTGCAGGAAGTGCGCAAGATGAACCGGCAGGCGGCAGCGCGCTTCAGCCAGTGGCCCGAATTGCCTCAAGCAGATTTTTTGGCGCCCGAGGGATATACGGCGGTCTACGAAACCAATGCGGTGACACGGCACGGCGAACACGGCAATGCGTTGCTCACGCGTTGGCCGGTACTGCGCCAGGGCCACCAGGATATTTCAGACCACCGCTTCGAGCAGCGCGGCTTGCTGCATGTAGTCATCGACATCAACAACCGGCCGGTGCATGCCATCGTGGTTCACCTGGGCCTGATAAAGGGCAGCCGCGTGCGGCAGATCGTGCGACTGCGAGAGTTCATCGAGCGCGAGATTTCGCCCGACGAAGCCGTCATCGTGGCGGGCGACTTCAACGACTGGGGCGCGCGCATGCGCGTCGCAATGAATGCGATGGGCCTGCGTGACGTGCACGGCACGCGCACGCTGACCTACCCATCGCGATTGCCCGTCGCGCAGCTCGATTTTATTTATGGGCGCCATATCGAGCCGGTCGAATGCTCTGCCCCGCGCGGTCCCATCTGGTCGCGCATGTCGGATCACCTGCCCTTGGTGACCGATTTTTTGCTTTGATTGATAGGATTCCAGCATGTTGAAGAAAGCTGATACCGCACAGGGCGCCGACCGCGGCGATGACGACGAAGGCACGCCCGTGTCGGTCAAGATTCGTGAGCGGCTGACCACGGCGCGCAAGCGCTTCAACGCCAACGACAACATCGCCGACTTCATCGAGCCGGGGGAAATAGCGGCGTTGCTCGACGAGGTCGAGGTCAAGATGAAGGGCGTGCTCGAAAGCCTGGTGATCGATGTCGAGCACGATCACAACACCGACAACACAGCGCGGCGCGTTGCCAAGATGTACCTCAACGAGGTGTTCGCCGGCCGCTATGTTCCGCCGCCCAAGCTCACCGAGTTCCCCAATGCCGAGCACTTGAACGAACTGATGATCGTCGGCCCGATTACGGTGCGCAGCGCATGTTCGCACCACTTCTGTCCGATCATCGGCAAGCTCTGGATCGGCATCATGCCGAACGAGCACACCAACGTGATCGGGTTGTCCAAGTACGCACGGCTTGCGGAATGGGTGATGGGTCGTCCTCAGATCCAGGAAGAGGCCGTGGTGCAACTTGCCGACCTCATTCAGGAGAAGACGCAGCCCGATGGCCTCGCCCTCGTCATGGAAGCAGAGCACTTCTGCATGGCATGGCGCGGCGTGAAGGAAATGGACAGCAAGATGATCAACTCCGTCATGCGCGGCGTGTTTCTTAAAGACCCCAACCTGCGCCGCGAATTCCTTTCACTTCTGCCGCGAAAGGGCTGAATGATGCTGGTCCGACTTCTCTATGCAAGCCGCGCGGTCGACACAAGCGCGGCAGCCATCGAATCCATCCTCGGCCCCTCGCGCGCGCACAACACCGCGTGTGGCATTACCGGCATTCTTTGCTATGGGCAAGGCATCTTCTTGCAGGCGATCGAAGGCGGACGCACTGCCATCAGCGAGCTGTACGGGCACATTCAGAAAGATCCCCGTCACAAGGACGTGCTCCTGTTGCATTTCGAGGAAATCACCGAGCGCCGCTTCGGCGGCTGGACGATGGGCCAGGTCAATCTGTCGCGGCTCAACTCTTCCACGCTGCTCAAGTATTCCGAAAAGCCCGAACTCAATCCGTACGCAGTGTCAGGCAAGGTGTCGATGGCCTTGCTGGAGGAGTTGATGGCGGGTGCGGCGATCGTCGGTCGGCACTGACCTGTGGTCTGACGCCGGCTTGAATACGGCGGCCGGTTCAGTGTTCACGCTAGCTTCTGCTCCGGCGCATTCGATCGCAGGCTCGTCGTCATGCTTCTCTTAGGCTGCGACTTTTCTAGCGCGCCAACCTCGCGCAAGCCGATCGTCGTCGCGATCGGCATTCTGGACGGCAGCCATGTCGTCCTCGGCCGCTTCGAACATTTCGCTTCGCTCGATCAATGGGCCAATTGGCTCCATGCGACGCCTGAATGGATCGGAGGATTCGATCTGCCGTTCGGGTTGCCGCGCGAACTGGTCGAGCAACTCGGCTGGCCCGTTGAGTGGGCGGCCTTGATGGCGCACTATGCTGCGCTGACCCGTGCAGACATTCGGCTCGCGTTCTCTGCGTTCTGCGCAGCGCGCCCGGTGGGCGGCAAGTTCGCGCACCGCGCTACCGATGGTCCGGCGGGTTCGAGTCCATCGATGAAGTGGGTCAATCCGCCAGTGGCTTTCATGCTGCACGCGGGCGTTCCGCGACTCATCGCTGCGGGCGCTGCATTCCCGGGCTTGCAGGCTAGACGCGACGAGTCCCGGCGCATCGCCTTGGAGGCATATCCCGGGATGCTGGCGCGTGAACTGATCGGGCGCCGTAGCTACAAGAGCGACGATGTCAAAAAGCAGACGCCCGAACGTGCTGTCGCACGCGCCGACTTGCTGTCTGCTTTGGAGCAGGGAGCAACGCGGCTCGGCCTCGCGCTTAAATTGAGCGACACGCAGCGTGCCCTGCTCCTTGCCGATGCGCGTGGCGACCGCATCGATGCCGCACTGTGTCTGGTGCAAGCAGCGTGGGCGCTTGTGCGAAAAAACGAGCCACCGGTCGGGTTCGGTTTGCCCTCCGGCATCGATCCGCTTGAAGGGTGGATCCTTACGGCGTGAGCTTCGTTGTCCTACGTCGGTATGCGACCTGCGACCCCACCGGCAAACACTCTGCGCAACTAGATTTGCGTCAGTGGTTCTTATTTCTGAGCCACGTGTTCATCCACTTATTTGGAAGGAAAACGTCATGAACAAGGATCAAGTTGAAGGTCGTCTGGATCAAGCCAAGGGCAAGGTCAAGGAAGTCGCTGGCAAGGTCGTGGGCAACGAAAAGCTCCAAGGCGAAGGCTTGGGCGACCAAGCTTCCGGTAAGGTGCAAAGCACGTACGGCGATGTCAAGGAAAAGACAAAAGACGCCATCAAGTCGGGTGCTGACAAGCTCTGACTTCGACGGAACCGCGCCGTGCGCAGGTGCCCGCCAACTTGCGAGCATTTGCGGGCAAATACACGCGATGGACCAAGCGTCGCAATCGGCAGGAGCCTCTCTATGAACGAAACGATTCGCACCTTTCCGCGGCAAATGGCCGCGTTTGTCGCTATCGCGATCGCAGGGGCGGCAGCGCTTTCGGCCTGTGACAGCGGCAACAACCGAACAGTAGGCGAGAAGGTCGACGCGGGCATTGCCAAGACCGAGCAGGCGGCAGAAACGGCGGCGGCGAAGACCAAGGAAATGATAGCGGACCCCAAGCTCAAGGCTGATATCAAGGATGCGGGAATTGCAATCTCCGCCAAGGTCGACGATGCGGCGATCACCGCCGCTGTTTCTGCCGGCCTTGCGAAAGACCCTGACCTGAGCGCGATCAAGATAAGCGTCACTACCACTGCCGGCGTGGTCAACCTCAAAGGCCCGGCGCCTAACGCTGAGGCCAAGTCACGCGCCGAAGACATCGCCAAGAACGTACACGGGGTGACTTCTGTCAGGAACCAGCTGGAAGTCCGAGCCTGAAGTGTGTCGACTTCGGGCAAGAATTAAAAAGCCCGGTCACCCGGGCTTTTTAATTCTTGTGTGCAACATGTCTGGCGCAGGAATGAACTGCGCCTGCAATCACCTGTTCGCGGATTTAGATGCTTCTTCCGGAACGCGGTTTTGCATCAATGTATTCACGACATCGGCAATGTCGGATGTCTTCATGACAGCCGCAATGACCGCAGTCACCGAGAGCAGCCGCCAAGGCTTGGCCAACACCAGCACTGCACCGGCTGCAGTGGCAATTGCGACCAGCTTGAAGGGTTGCTGACGCGCGTAATGCTCCAGCAGTGGCTGGGCAAGCTGTCCCACGGTATTTGCGGGATGGCGGCGCCACCAGCGTTGGCCAACACGCTTGGCCATCGAAGTCCATGCGAAGCGATCGAGCAACCCTGGGCGATCGCCTTTGCCGACGTACGCTTCATTCTCATAGTTGGTGTTGCCGTCGCCGTCCCCAACGCTCTCGCTTACCGAAGGCTCCGGTCGTCCGCCTTGCAGCTGGTGGACCAGCGCTCTGCGAGACAGTGCAAGGCGCTCTTGCGCGGTCAACGCGAAAGATGACGAAGAGGATGCACTAGCGGCCACGGCGCTCTCCAGCTGCGTGAAGAGCACTCATGTCTGCACCGAGTTGCTCGCGGAAGTCGTCGAACGGGTGCAACGCAGAAGGCCGCGCCGCCAGGTAGGCAGATATAGCCGCCACGAACACTGCAACTCCCGGAACAATCACCAGCACCCAATTGAACGAACCATGCAGCACGCCGAGCATGACAGCAATGCCGATCAGGCCAAGCGCCAGCAGGGCGCTGACGATGGCCAGCACGCTGGCGATGATCCGGTGAAAGACACCGCGCCCTGCAGCCGCAGTTTCTTCTTTCAGAAGAGCGGCGTAATTGGCAATGTGGTCGGCGACCAGTTCCGGGTGCCCGAGCACCGTTGAAAAAATGGGATGAAGCATGTCGTGCGTTGGGCGAGAGCAAGCCTGGCTTCAGAGACTAGTAGTCGTCCCGACGGCGGCTTGCGAGCACAATCAATGCGGTGATGGCCGCACCGGCCGCTGCTGCGACAAGCACCGAACGAACCGGCTGGTCGGAGATGTACCGACCGGTGACATCGGCGGCCTTTTCAATGTTGCGTTGCGCACGTGCGCTGGTGCTCGATGCCGCGTCGAGACCGCGCTGAACGGCTTGCTGAACACGTGCCGCCAACTGTTCGACACTGGGTTCGAAGTCGCGCTTCATGTCACGTACTTTTTCACCCGCAGCATTCACTGCGTTTTGTGCGTAGGCACGGGTACTGTCGATGGCGTCGTTGGCCGTTTGGCGTGCATCGTCGGCCAGTTGCGATGCGGTCTTAGAAGCGGTGGTATTCATTGTCGAATTTCCTTTCAGTGAGTGTGACAGCGTAGCGGACGGAGGTAATCTTCGATCAGAGGCCTTTTCCGTAAGGATCCGAACTCCGGCGGTGAATTGAAACCTTTCAGGCGTTCACCCTTTGCGAGAGCGCCCGATGAAGAAGCTGATCAGGGTAAGCACCGCGAAGATAAAGAAGAGTATCTTGGCGATGCCAACGGCGCCGGCAGCGATGCCACCAAAGCCAAACACCGCGGCAATCAGCGCGATGACCAGAAAGACAACTGTGTAGTGCAGCATGACGGGCTCCTTGGAATACCTCCGTCCACCTGCTGAACGGATGCTTTACACAATAAGTGGCGCTACTCAAAACCCCTGTCAGCAGCGGCGGTCGCAGGGCGTAGGAGAGTGACGAATCGGTCAATCCGGTGAAGGAGCTTTGGTCGCGGGCAGCATGGCACTCACCAGAGTCCCTTGTCCATCCGTCGACGTGATGCTCAGCTTGCCGTGTGCTGCTTCCACGCGATGACGCATGCCGGCGAGTCCGTGCGTTGCCGGGCGTACCTTGCGCGGATCGAAGCCCTTGCCGTTGTCTCGAACTTCGGCAATCACATGGTTTTCGTAGTTTTTCAGAACGATCGTCGCCTCGTTGGCCTCCGCGTACTTGCCGATGTTGGTCAGGCTCTCCTGGACCATGCGATAGATGGTGAGCTGAAGCCCCTCGTCCAGCACCACTGGCTCCAGCGCCATCTCGACTCGGATGCCCGAGCGGTCGGCAAATTCGCGACCCAGAATCTCCAGCGATGCAACGAGACCCAGGTTCGACAGCGATGATGGCCGCAAGTCTTCGATGATGCGGCGCTTGAGCGCGATGCCGCTGTTGAGCAGGTCGGTCAGGTGCTGCAATCGCTGCGCCGCGTCGGCCGAATCCGCCAGCTTCGACTTCAGCCGCGCCACGTCCAGCTTGGCTGCGGTCAGCAGCGAGCCGAGTTCATCGTGCAGCTCGCGGGCGAGATAGCCCCGCTCGTTTTCACGGACGTCCTGCAGGTGGGTTGCTAACTCGGCGAGCATGGCCGTGCGGTCGCGCACTTCATCTTCCAGCACGTTGCGTTCTCGCTGCAAGGCTTCTTGCTGGCGCTTGCCGGCCGACTGGAGTGCATGACTCTGCCGCAAGTACAGGTAGAAGGCGACCAGGGCCGCAAGTGCGACGACCGCGATGCCGATGCGTGCCAGCTTCAGGGCTTCGGCGATCTGTGCCTGCCCCTTGAACAGCGCTTCGTTGCTGACGGCCACCAACTGGTCGGCCTGTGTGCGGATGGCGTTCATCTCTTCGCGGCCAACGTCTGTCGTCATCACGAACTTCCATGCGTCTTCAGCGCCTGACTTTCGCAGACGTACGCTCATGTCCATTTCCGCTTGCTTGCGCGCTACGTGGTTTGCCAGCAACGTCAGGCGTGCGAGTTCGGCGGGATGGTCGGCGTAGAGCGTGCCGAGCATAGCGAGCTGCCCGTCGATCTGTTTGGCCGAGACGTCGTAGGGCTCCCGATAGCGTTCTTCGCCGGTCAGCAGATAGCCCCGCTGGCCCGTTTCTGCATCCAGGATGGTCTGCATCAGCCCGTTGAGCACGAGGCGCACCTGCTGCGCGGCGCCGATTTCTGCCAGCGCGCGGTTCGATTGACGAAAGCCGACTTCATTGATGCCGACCAGCGCAAGGGCGGCCAGTGTGGCCAGGGTCAGGCCGAGGGCCATCTTCGGGAACGCTAACCAACGCATGAACTCTCAGGATGCTCCGTGTTCAATTTCGGGAATAATCTGTGGATCAGGGACCGGACAGTCAGCAGTGCATCGACCTGCGATGCAACGTAGAAAGTAACAGATGATCAAGATCGGGATTGTGGACGACCACGCCATCGTGCGCTCGGGCCTGCGCCAGTTTTTCTCCGAACATGTCGACTTGCGCGTAGCAGGAGAAGCGGCGAGCGGTCGAGAGGCCATCGAACTGGTGCGCACCACTGAACTCGATGTTCTCGTGATGGACTTGTCCATGCCGGGTCAAAGCGGAATCGACGCTCTTGCAATGATTCGCGCCAAGGCGCCCGACGTCGGAATCCTGATTCTGAGCGGATACCCTGAAGAGCACTACGCGATGAACCTGATTCGCCAAGGCGCGAGCGGTTACCTCAACAAGGAATGCGATCCGATCGAAATCGTGAACGCGATTCGCACCGTCTCGATGGGCCGCCGCTACATCACGCCGGCCGTGGCCGAGCTGCTGGCGCGTCAGCTCGACCGGAAGGACGACGCAGCGCCGCATGAGCAATTGTCGGAGCGCGAATTTCAGGTGTTCCTGAAATTGGCCAAGGGCGAAACCGCCGGCGACATTGCCAAGACATTGTCGCTGTCGGTCAAGACTGTCAGCACCTACCGCACGCGCTTGATGGAAAAGATGAACCTGTCGTCTAACAGCGATTTGACCTATTACGCATTGAAGAACAAGTTGATCGACTGATCCGGCCTGCTAAACCCTGCACGCCAGCGCGTGCAGAGCGTAGGCAATGCCGCACGCCTTATGCGGCCCGGCACCGACCTTCTTCCGGCCAACAGCCCGGTAATCTCGACGGATGAATGCAAGCGCTACGAGCCCGTCTTCTCGCCCGACGCAGCGCCCGCTCGCGCTCAAAGTGCTGGCAGTGGTCGTCGCGCTGCTCCTCATACTGGTTCTGGTTGTCGTATTCTTTCCGTGGGATGTGCTTCGCGGACCGATCAACCGGTACGTAAGCGAAAAAACCGGCCGCAAGTTCGAGATCACTAGGCACCTCGATGTGGGGATCGGCCTTCGTGGCGCGACAGTAAAGTTCGACGGCATCGAATTCGCAAATCCCTCCTGGGCGCGCGATCCTTACCTGGTGAAGGCGGACCGAGCCGAGTTCGATATCCGGCTTTGGCCGCTGCTCGCCAAGAAGGTGATGATCCCCCGTTTGTCGCTGACCTTACCCGTCCTCGGGTTACAGATGGAGCAGGACGGAAGACGTACTTGGGCGCTCGGCAAAGACACCTCGGACACCAGCACCACGCCGACGATCGGACTGCTCCAGGTCGATGGCGGCGCAGTTGACTTTCTCGCCAAACACCTGGGTGTCGACTTGCATGTCGACTTCAATTTCGACACCAGTCGCGGCGAGATGCCGCTCGACTACAAGGTCAAGGGCACCTACCAAAAGCAGCCGTTGACCGCTGTCGGCCGGACCGGCAACGTCTTGCAATTGAAAGCCGCCGGTGCGCCGCCGTTTCCGCTGGAGATCAAGGCGACCGCAGGTCACACCACCCTGAGCGTGCACGGCACGGCTGCCGAGTTGTCAACGCTGGAAGGCATCGACGCCAAGTTCGACATCAAGGGCCAGAACCTCGGCGACCTGTTCCCGTTGCTCGGCATCGCATTGCCGCAAACCTCGCCTTACGCACTCGGCGGCGAGCTTCGCAAGAACGGCAAGCTCTGGAGCGTGGCGGCCATGAAAGGCAAGCTGGGCTTGTCCGACATCGGCGGCGATATGAAATTCGACCAGGGTCAAAAGCTACCCTACCTTTCGGGTAGCTTGCGCTCGCGTGTCATGGACATGGACGATCTCGGCCCGTTGATCGGCCTACCGCCGACAGAGCGGTCTGCCAACGCGGTAGAAGGCGTTGCGCCTCCGCCCACGATTTCGCAAGTCAAGAAGGCCCAACGCGATCCGGGTACCCGCGTGCTGCCGACCGCGACGCTCGACTTCGAGCGACTGCGCGCCATGAACGCCGACGTCTCCTACGTGGCTGATCGCATCACCAACGTGCGACAGGTGCCGCTGGACCGGGGCAGCGTGAAGGTGAAGTTGGCCGACGGCGTGTTGACGCTCGATCCGCTCGACCTCGGCGTGGCCAGCGGCAGGATCGGCGGTGCGATTCGCATCGACGCGGCAAAGAATCCTGCCGACATCCGCGCGTCGCTCGATGTGCGGGGTATGCAGCTCAACCGGTTGATCCCGAAGGTCGAAACCTTGAAGACCAGCTTCGGCAAACTCGATGGGCGAGTGAATCTGTCGGGTCAGGGCAACTCGGTCGCATCGTGGCTTGCGACCTCGTCGGGCGATATCGCAGCCATCACTGGTAAGGGCCAGTTCAGCAATTTGCTACTCGAATTTCTGGGACTGGACGGTGGCGAGATCATCAAGTTCCTGCTGCGTGGAGACCACAATGTGACGCTGCGATGTGGCGCAGTCGCACTCAACGTCGACAAGGGCTTGATGAGTACACGTACCATCGTCTTCGACACCGATGACACCGTCTTTAACGCGACGGGCAATGCGAGCTTTGCCAACGAGTCTCTGGACTTCGTGATCAAGCCTCAGCCCAAAGACATGAGCATCCTGTCATTGCGTACGCCGTTGACGATCAAGGGTACGTTCGGCTCACCCAAGCCATTTATCGAAGTGGCGCCACTCGCGGGTCGCGGCCTGGTGGCCCTGGCGCTGGGCGCGATCAACCCGTTGCTCGCGCTGGCCGCCACGATCGAAACCGGACCAGGTCAGGATGCCGATTGCCAGGGCGTGCTGGCGGATGCGCAAAAGCCGGGTGCGGGTGCTGCCGCCAGCGGCGCCGCCAAGGCAAAGACTGCCAAGACCGCTGTTCCGTAAACAGGTAGCCGAGCACCGATGCATCGGTAGCGCGACGACAGCCGTCTATTTATCCGCGGCTCGCGCAGACGGGGCAATTCGGATCGCGCGCCACCTTCACTTGGTCGAAGGTCGTCGCCAGGCCATCGAACATCAGCAGCCGGCCCGCCAGGGAAGTGCCTATGCCTGCCAGTAGCTTCAATGCCTCGTGCGCCTGCAAGGTGCCAATTGTGCCGACGACGGGGGCGAAGACGCCCAGCACGCTGCACTGCGTTTCTTCGACCTCGGCATCTGGCGGGAACACGCAGGCATAGCAGGGCGACTGATCGTTGCGGAGGTCATATACGCCAAGCTGTCCGTCGAATCGAATGGCTGCACCGGCCACTAGCGGCCGGAGATGCATGACGCAGGCGCGATTGACGGCATGACGGGTGGCGAAATTGTCCGAGCAATCGACGATCAGATTCGATACAGCGACCAGCCGGTCCAGCAGGCCAACGTCCGCCCGCTCGCCGATCGTTTCGATCTTGATATCTGGGTTGATCGCACGCATCGCTGCTGCAGCGGAGTCGACCTTGCGCTGTCCGACGCGCGCGGTCGTGTGCGCGATTTGACGCTGCAAGTTGGTGAGGTCCACCGTGTCATCATCGATCAGGGTGATGTGGCCGACCCCCGCCGCGGCGAGGTAAAGCGCGACAGGGGAGCCAAGTCCGCCGACGCCGACTACCAGAACACGCGCTGCAGTGAGTCGCGCCTGGCCGTCGATATCGAGTTCTTCCAGAAGCAGGTGCCGGGAATACCGAAGCAAAGCTCGGTCATCCTCGCTGTTACCCCTGGTGTTTCCCCGGCTGTTTGCCTCATCGTCATCCATGGAAAAACAGACTCGCTCAGTTCAATCGCTCAATTTTCTTTCTTCTCTTCCTTGCGCTCGACCTGCGTATTGCTCACTACCACCGGGTTGCCTTTGAGCTTGGCCAGCGCCTGCACCAGAGCGAAGTCCTTGTCGGTGCCGAACTCAGGCACCTTGCGATCTTGCGGCGGCTTCTTGGCTTCCTCTTCGAGGCGCTTGCGCGCGTCATCGCGGGCCTTTTCGCGTTCCGGGTCTTTGACCTCCGCGCCCTGACCGCTGGAAAGATGCTTTTCGAGATCGGCTTCGCGCATACGCAGCGCGGCGAACGGGCTCCCCTCGGCGCTCTCGTCGACCAGCACGTTTGGCACGATGCCCTTGGCCTGGATCGAGGTGCCACTCGGCGTGTAGTAACGCGCCGTCGTGATCTTCAAGCCGGTGTCGGGACCCAGCGGACGCACGGTCTGCACCGAGCCCTTGCCGAAGGTCTGGCTGCCCATGACGGTACCGCGCTTATGGTCTTGCAGCGCGCCAGCCACGATCTCGCTGGCGGACGCAGAGCCTTCATTGACCAGCACCACCAGTGGCACGGTCTTGAGGCCTGCGGGCAGGCCCTTCAACGGATCGCTGCCGGCACGGCGCTGATAGAACTCGGGAGACGCCTTGTAGACCGACTTGCTTTCAGCCAGTTGACCGTCGGTCGTCACCACCGTCACGTTCTCCGGCAAGAAGGCAGCAGAGATGGCGACGGCCGCATCCAGCAAGCCGCCCGGATCGTTGCGCAGATCGAGCACCATGCCCTTCAGGTTGGGCTCCTGCTTGTAGATTTCTTCGACCTTCTTCACGAAGTCGTCGACAGTTCGTTCCTGGAACTGCGACAGGCGAATCCATGCGTAGCCGGGTTCCATGACCTTGCCGCGAACCGACTGCGTGCGGATTTCTTCGCGCGTGATGGTCACGGGAAAAGTGCGGTTCTCGTCCTTGCGAAAGATCGTGAGCAGCACCTTGGTGCCCGACTCGCCACGCATGCGTTTGACCGAGTCGTTGAGGCTCAGGCCGCGCACCGCTGTGTCGTCGATCTTGGTGATCAGATCGTTCGGCTTGAGGCCCGCGCGGAAGGCCGGTGAGCCCTCGATCGGAGATACGACTTTGATGAGCCCGTCTTCCTGAGAAATCTCGATGCCGACGCCGACGAAGCGGCCGGTCGTGCCTTCGCGAAATTCCTTGAAGGACTTCTTGTCGAAGTACTGCGAGTGCGGGTCGAGCCCGGCGACCATGCCGGAAATTGCATCGGAGATGAGCTTCTTTTCGTCGATCGGCTCGACGTAATCGCTTTTCACCATGCCGAAAACGGCCGCGAGTTGTTGCAGTTCTTCGAGTGGCAACGGGGCGAGGGAGCCCCGTGCGACCGTCTGCAAAGAGACGGTGGTCAACACGCCAGCAACGGCGCCGGCGGCGATCCAGCCGGTGATCTTCAGTTTCTGGCCCATTTGAGAGTGTCCTTGTGGCTCAAAACAATATACACAGCTTGGAAGCAATTTGCCTGCCGGGGTTCCCCAGCCTTGGCACAAACAGTCACCGTATCGACAAGCGGCATGCGCTCCTGCGTCAACGGTGGCTTCAGCCCTTGCCTTGCGATGCAACAGCGGCCGCAGCTTTGGCTGCCGCGTCTGCATCGCCGAGGTAGTAGTGTCGCAGCGGTTTTAAATCGTCGTCGAGTTCATAGACGAGCGGAATGCCGTTCGGAATATTGAGACCGACGATATCCGAATCGGAAATGCCATCTAGGTACTTGACCAACGCTCGGATCGAGTTGCCGTGCGCTGCGACGACGAGGCGACGACCGGAGCGGATGGCCGGTGCCATCGACTCGTTCCAGAACGGCAAAACGCGCGCCACCGTGTCCTTCAGGCATTCGGTCAACGGAATCTGCTCTGCCGCCAGCTTGGCATAGCGCACGTCGCCGCGTTCGCTGCGTGGGTCGGTCGGCTCCAGCGGCGGCGGCGGCGTGTCGTAGCTGCGGCGCCAGACCAGCACCTGCTCGTCACCGTATTTCTTGGCCGTCTCGGCCTTGTTCAACCCTTGCAGGCCGCCGTAATGGCGCTCGTTGAGACGCCATGAATGCACCACCGGCAGCCAGGTGCGATCGAGTTCGTCCAGCGTGTGCCAGAGCGTGCGCGTGGCGCGCTTCAGCACGCTGGTGTAGGCCACGTCGAACTCATAGCCTTCGGCCTTGAGCAGGCGCCCGGCCTGCTTGGCCTGGTCGACACCGGTCGGCGTCAGGTCGACGTCGGTCCAGCCGGTGAAGCGGTTTTCGAGATTCCAGGTCGATTCGCCATGGCGAATCAGTACCAGCTTGTGCATTTGGGGCCTTTGGCGACGCTTACGAAACATGCCATTCTAAAATCGGCGGTTTGCCATTCAAGGACTACCGTGAAATTCATCATCGACAATTGGGTGCTCATCCTGATTGCGCTCAGTTCGGGCGCGATGCTCGCATGGCCGCTGATTCGCGGCGGCGCAGGCGGCTCGCTCACAGCGCAGGGCGCCGTGCAACTTATCAACCGCGAGCGTGCAGTGGTCGTCGATGTGCGCGAGCCCGATGAGTACGCTGCCGGCCACGTGACCAACTCGCGCAACGTGCCGTTCGACCAGTTGGAGGCCAAGTTGTCGAACACGGTCAAGAACAAGTCGCTGCCGGTCTTGCTGATGTGCGCGACGGGTGCCCGCGCCGGCCGCGCGCTGGCCATCGCCAAGAAACTGGGTTACGAGCAGGCCCAAGTGGTGGGCGGCGGTCTAAAGGGCTGGAAAGACGCTAACCTGCCCATAGAAAAGGCCTGAGCGCCTCGCCACTGACATGCCTCCCACGGCCCCAGAACTGGATGACCATGCAACCCGTAAAGATGTACACCACCGCCGTTTGCCCCTACTGCATTCGCGCCAAGCAAATTTTGAAAGCCAAGGGCGTAGAGCAGATCGAAGAGATCCGCATCGACAGCGACCCGGCCGCACGCGCCGCGATGATGGAAGTGACACAGCGCCGCACCGTGCCGCAAATCTTCATCGGCGACACGCACGTCGGTGGTTGCGACGAGCTGATGGCACTCGACAGCCGCGGCGGCCTGGTGCCCTTGCTTCAAGGGACGCAGAGCGCGTCCGCCTGATTCCCTGAGTTTGGCGCGGCGATAATCTCCGGCTACCCTCCATTAGCCCGCTGCGGAAATATCTCTCCGGCGGGCATTGTTTTGATCCTCGAAAGTTAGCCATGGCAGACACCCTCGATCCCGTGTTCCAGATTCAACGCGTCTACCTCAAGGACCTGTCGCTCGAGCAGCCGAACTCGCCCGGCATCCTTCTGGAGCAAGAGCAGCCGACCGTCGACATCCAGCTCGGCGTCGATGCCCAGCCGGTGACCGAAGGCATCTACGAGATCACCGTGTCGGCCACCGTGCAGACCAAGATCCAGGACAAGACCGTGTTTCTGGTCGAAGCCAAGCAAGCCGGCATCTTCGAGATCCGTAACCTGCCCGAAGACCAGATGGGTCCGATTCTAGGCATCGCTTGCCCGCAAATCGTCTACCCGTACCTGCGCGGCAACGTCGCCGACGTGATCCAGCGCGGCGGCTTCCCGCCGGTGCACCTGGCCGAGATCAACTTCCAGGCGATGTACGAGCAGCAGCAGGCGCAGGCCGCCGGTCAGCCGTCGGCGATCACGACGCAATAAGCGTTCGGGCTTCGGTAACTCGCTGGGCCTGGAGCTCCCATGCCGTTGGAGCCATGAAGATCAGCGTGATCGGCGCCGGCGCCTGGGGCACTGCGTTGGCGGTCAACGCGGCAGCGCGGCACGAAGTGGTCTTGTGGGCACGCGATGCTGCACAGGCCGACCGCATGGCAGCCGCGCGAGAGAACGTGCGCTACCTACGGGGCATTCACTTTCCCGCAGGCATGTCGGTCCGCGCGGTTGGGCAAGGCCATCTTGTTGCGGATGCCGAACTGGTCATCGTCGCGACGCCGATGGCGGCATTGCGCAGCCAGCTCGTAAGCCTCCGTGGCACTGCGGTGCCGGTTGTATGGCTCTGCAAGGGCGTTGAGTCGGCGTTGGTGGCTTCGGGCTGTAAGCTTGGCGATAAGCCTTTTTTTGGCTTGCTCGCTCATGAAGTCCAGGCGCAGGTCGCGCCAGAACTGCTGGCCGGCGTACTCAGCGGGCCCAGCTTCGCGCAGGAAGTAGCGCAGTCTAATCCCACTGCCTTGGTTGCCGCAAGCCGTCATGCAACCATACGCACGGCGCTCGTAGAAGCTTTCCACGGTCCCAGCCTCCGCGTTTATGCAAACGACGACATCGTTGGCGTCGAGGTGGGCGGCGCCGTCAAGAACGTGCTGGCGATTGCGACCGGTTTGTGCGATGGCCTGGCGCTCGGACTCAACGCGCGTGCAGCGTTGATCACCCGCGGCCTGGCCGAGATGACGCGCTTCGGCGTGGCGCTGGGTGCGCGACCTGAAACCTTCATGGGCCTATCAGGGCTTGGCGATCTCGTTTTGACCGCCACTGGCGACCTGTCGCGCAATCGCAAGATCGGACTGCTGCTGGCAGAAGGTCGTTCGCTCGAACAGTCGGTCGCGTCGCTGGGTCACGTGGCCGAAGGTGTGTACTGCGCGCGCACTGTGGTGCAGCGCGCGCGCTATCTTGGCATCGACATGCCGATCGCAGAAGGCGTCGTGGCCTTGCTCAACGGATCGCAGAGCACGGCCGCGGTAGTCGCCGCCTTGATGGGTCGCGAGGCATCGGCTGAAGGCAGCTGAGAGGGGCTTAAAAGGCGCCTAAGGGTAACGTTGGGACCAGCCGACTTGAAGGAAATGCGTAGTGCGCGTTACGACTCGATGCGCTCGAGAAGACGGGCGCTGCGGGTCGGTGCTACCGCTTCGTATCGAACCCAGCCCCGTTCGTCGGGTGGCGTGTCTTAAGCGTGCGTCGCTGGGGCGGGCGTGTATGCCAGCCTCACATAGATCGGGGCGAATGCCTCGGCCTGCGTGATGTCGATCAACGTTTCTTTCGCAAGCTCGAGCATCGCGATGAAGGTGACGATCAGCACCGGCGTGCCGCGCGTCACGTCGAAGAGCTTTTCGAACTCGACGAACTGGCGCCCCTGCAAGTGCCGCAGCACGATGCTCATGTGCTCGCGCACGCTCAGCTCTTCACGCGAAATGTGGTGGTACTGCACGAGCTTCGCGCGCTTCAGGATGTCGGCCCAGGCGTCGCGCAGATCGACCGCGTCCACATCGGGAAACCGCGGCTTGAGCGACTGCTCGATATAAACCTGCCCTTTCCAGAAATCGCGGCCGTGTTGCGGCGCTGCGCTGAGGGCAGCGGCATGCAGTTTGGTCTGCTCATACTCTCGCAGCCGGCGCACCAGTTCGGCCCGGGGGTCTTCGGCTTCTTCGCCATCGGCCGTCTTCTTGGGCGGCAGCAGCATGCGCGACTTGATCTCGATCAGCATCGCTGCCATCAGCAAGTACTCGGCGGCCAGCTCGAGGTTGGTGTGGCGAATTTCGTCGACGTAGGTGAGGTACTGCCGCGTCAACCCCGCCATCGGGATGTCGAGGATGTTGAAGTTCTGTTTGCGGATGAGGTAGAGCAGCAGATCGAGCGGCCCTTCGAAAGCTTCGAGAAAAACCTGCAGCGCCTCGGGTGGGATGTACAGGTCTTTCGGCATTGCGAACAGCGGTTCGCCATACAGGCGGGCCAGCGCGACCTGATCGACCACCTCGGGCATGAGTGCGACGACCCCGTCGCCGTCGCTGTTGCCGCTCCGCGCGTCTCTGCGCATCGACGCTTACTTGACGATCGTCTGGTAGACGTAGGGCTGCATCGGCACCCGCGCTTCGCCGTACTCGTCGAGGAGGCCGCGGTCGAGGTGCTTGTCCCACAGCAAGGCCCGCCCGGCGCGTTGCTCAGCCTCCAGGGTTGGCTTCTTTTCCTTCATTTCCTCGATGAAGCTGGTGATCTCGGACGTGTAGTGGGGGCGGCGAAAGAAGGACATAGACTGGAACCTCGGTTGGGCCAATTTTACGGGGGGAAGCGATGCGCGGACGAAACTGGATTCACGGGTGGGCGGCCGTCTGCCTTGTGGCACTGCTGACCATGCTGGCGGGTTGCGACAACCAGGCCATCCGCGAGCTGGAAGAGGGCGTTGCGACCGAGGCGGACGTGCGCGCCCGGTTTGGGCAACCCGAGAACGTCTGGGACGCGCCCGGATCGCCTGGCAGTCGGGTGTTCGAATACAACCGCCAGCCGCAAGGCCAAAAGAACTACATGATCACCATCGGCCCCGACGGCAGAATGACCGCGCTGCGACAGGTGCTGACACCCGAGAACTTTGCCAAAGTGCAGGCCGGCATGCCGATGGAAGTGCTCCGCAAGCTGCTCGGCAAGCCGGCCAAGGTCACGCCCTATGCGCTAAAGCGCGAGACCGAATGGGAATGGCGCTGGGTGCAGCCGCCGAATTCGCCGATGGTGTTCACTGCGGTGCTGAACGACGATCAACGCGTGGTGCGCAGCGGCTCTTCTCCAGACAAGGGGACCGAGGCGCCCTGATCGATGCGCAAGTGCCGCCCGCGCGGCGCTCAGTCCTTGCCGGGAATCACCGCATCGGCTGCAGCACCGACCGCCTTGCCGGTGATGCGCGCGGTGCCGATGACCGCATCTGCCCCCAATCCGACGACCCCGGCCCCCACGCTGACCACGGTGCTCGCGACCGACACCACCGCGCAGCCCGACAGCAGCGCACAGCCGGGGAACACGAGTGCCAACGCCGACATGGTGGGTGCGAGCCGCAAGCGCATCATTTCATCGCACCCGCATCCCCGGCACCGCACCCGGCCAAGGTTCCAGCACGTGGATTCCTGGATTGGCTTTTTCGTCCGCATGACTGGCGGCGAGCACCATGCCTTCGCTGATGCCGAACTTCATCTTGCGAGGCGCCAAGTTGGCGACCAGCACGGTCAGCTTGCCGACCAGTTGTGCGGGTTGGTAGGCTGAGGCGATGCCGCTGAACACGTTGCGCATCTTGCCCTCGCCCGCATCGAGCGTGAGCCGCAGCAGCTTGGTCGACCCTTCGACTTTTTCGCATGCAACGATCTTTGCAATGCGCAAATCGATTTTGGTGAAATCGTTGATCGTGATGGTCGAAGCGATGGCTTCGCCGCCCGGCGCGAAGTCGGCGGCCACGGGTTCTACTTCGGTCTTCAGATCGGTCACGGGCACGGCCGCTTCGTTGGGCTCGAACAATACGTCGAGCACCTTGGCATCGACGCGCTGCATCAGGTGCTTGTAGTCGCCGATCACGTGTCCCGCAGCAAGGGGATGGTTGGCATCCACCCAAGTCAACGGCTCGATGGCGAGAAACGCCTCGACGTTCAACGCCAGTGCCGGTAGCACCGGCTTCAGGTAGAGCGTGAGCAAACGGAAAGCCTCGATGCAGACGGTGCATACGTCGTGCAGCCGCGCTTCCATTCCTTCTTTCTTGGCCAGCTCCCATGGCTTGTTGGCATCGACGTAAGCATTGACGCGGTCGGCCAACGCCATCGTGTCGCGCAGGGCGCGCGCGAAGTCGCGATCGTCGTACAGCTTGGCGATATCCGCCGCGCCAGCACGCAGCGCCGCGAGCAGTTCGGCGCCATCACCTGACGCCTCGCCCAGCTTGCCGCCGAAGCGCTTGCCGATGAATCCCGCCGCGCGGCTCGCGATGTTGATGTACTTGCCGACCAGGTCACTATTGACCCGTGCCACGAAGTCCTCGGGGTTGAAGTCCAGGTCTTCGTTGCGGCCGTTGAGTTTGGCCGCCAGGTAGTAGCGCAGCCATTCCGGATTGAGGCCGACCGACAAATACTTGAGCGGGTCGATGCCGGTGCCGCGGCTCTTGCTCATCTTCTCGCCGCTGACCGTCAAGTGGCCGTGCACATAGATCGCGTCGGGCGTCTTGCGGCCGCTGAAGTGCAGCATGGCGGGCCAGAACAGCGTGTGGAAGGTGATGATGTCCTTGCCGATGAAGTGCACCTGCTCCAAATCGGGGTCGGCCATGTACTCGGTGTAAGAGATGCCATCGCCACCGAGCTCGATACAGCGCTTGTCCAACAAGTTCTTTAGCGACGCGAGGTAGCCGACCGGCGCATCCATCCAGACGTAGAAATACTTACCGGGCGCGTCCGGGATTTCAATGCCGAAGTACGGCGCGTCGCGGCTGATGTCCCAGTCGCCCAAACCACCGTTACCGTCTTCGTCCTTGTAGAGCCATTCGCGGATCTTGTTCTGCACCTCGGTCTGCACGTGGCCGGGCGCGGTGGTCCAGTTCTTCAGGTACGCCTCGCAGCGCGGGTCCGACAGCTTGAAGAAAAAATGCTCGGAGCTGCGCAACTCGGGCTTCACGCCGGACAGTGCCGAATACGGGTCGATCAGCTCGGTCGGCGCGTACACCGCGCCGCACACTTCGCAGTTGTCGCCGTACTGGTCTTTCGAGTGGCACACCGGGCATTCGCCCTTGATGAATCGATCGGCCAAGAACATACCTTTGGCCGCGTCGTAGAACTGCTCGACCGTCTTCACTGTCACCAAGCCTGCCTTGTCGCGCAGGTCGCGATAGATCTCCTGTGCGAGTTGGTGGTTCTCCGGTGAATCGGTCGTGCTCCAGTTGTCAAAGGCAATATGAAAGCCGTCGAGGTAGGGCTTGCGGCCGGCCGCGATCTCGGCCACGAAGGCCTGCGGCGTGATGCCGGCCTTGTCGGCCGCGATGGTGATGGCGGCTCCGTGCGCGTCGTCGGCACAAACGAAATTGACCTCCGCGCCCTGCATGCGCTGAAACCGCACCCAGATGTCGGCCTGGATGTATTCCATGATGTGGCCGATGTGGAACTTGCCGTTGGCGTAGGGCAGGGCAGTGGTAACGAAGAGCTTGCGCGGGGACATCGAGGAGGGCGCTTTCCGGGGGGTGAAGCGCACAATTTTAGGCGGCGGGCGCAACACGGCCGACGCAGTGGGTCGACAGCGCGCCGAACGGCGATTACATTACAAGATGTAACTCAAAAGTTCTCTTCTCGAGGGGGCCGCCGTCAAATGTCGATTCTTCAGTTCGAAAGCCATTCCACGCTCGCCACCCTCTATGCCGTCGTGCTCTACGGGGTCACATTGCTCGTCGCGGCTGTGTTGACCCGGCTCCCGGCCGTGGCGCAGGACATCACGACAGGTAAAGGCCGCTATGGCGCGCTCGATGGCTTTCGCGGTGTGCTGGCCGTCGGTGTGTTCGTACACCACTCTTTCGTTGCCAACGTCTTCTTCACGACCGGCCGATGGGAATGAACGACGAGCCCGGTATTGAATCACCTTGGCCAGACGACGGTGGCGCTCTTTTTTATGATCACCGGCTTTCTCTTCGCGCTGAAGGCGATGTCGCCGCGCATCGACTGGAAGGCGCTCTATGTCTCGCGGGTCGCGCGGCTCTTTCCGCTCTACGCGCTGATCGTGCTCATCGTTTTTGCTGCTGCGATGGCATTGTCGGGCGGCGTGCTGCGTGAGCCGCCGATGTTGCTTTTCAAGGAACTCTTGCAGTGGCTGGCCTTCGTCTGCTTCGGACGGCCAGACATCAATGCGTTTCCGATGACGCAGACCTTGATCGCCGGCGTCAACTGGAGCCTTCGCTACGAGGTCTTCTTCTATGCGGTCGCGGTGCCGGCGCTGTTCGTGGCGTCGCGCTGGCTCAGCTCGCGCACGATGCTGTGGCTTTCTCTCGCAGCACTCGCCGTGCTGCTGCTCGTGCGCTTCAAGCTCCAGCAGGTTGAGGGCCATCTGCTCTTCGCGACGCATTTCTTGTGCGGCATCGTGGTCGCTTGCGCCTACCGGCAGCCGCGTTGGCTGGCAGGGATGCAGAGCACGCCTTTCCGCTGGGCGGCGGGTGCTGCTGTGTTGCTGCTCTATTTCCTCCTCACGGCCAATGGCAGCATTGCCATCGTGATCACGCTGTGCCTCTTTGCGGCCGTGGTCGGCGGCCTGTCGGTGTTCGGGCTGTTTCACACGCGCGCCGCGCTTTGGCTGGGCGATATCAGCTACGGCATCTATCTGATCCATGGGCTCGTGCTGTACGCGACTTTGTCGGCGCTGCGGGCCAGCGGAAACCTGACTTCGCTCGGTGTCGTGGGCTATGGGCTCGTGATGTGCGGCGTGGCAGTGGTCGTCGTCGCGCTGGCCAGCGTCTCTTACGTTTGCCTAGAGTTGCCCGTTATGGCAAGGCTCAAAAAATGGAGCACGGGACGCCGAATTCCCGTGGCCGCCAAGCCGGCTTGACGACGGCCTGAGCGCAGGGCTCGCGGCAGATCATCAAATAGGGCGGCGTATGCTGCCAGCCAGCGCGCCCGTCCGGGCGCTGCGCTTTGCGCCGACCTCCGAGAGAACTTTTCTGATGACGACTTCCATCCTTGCAACCCCCGTCCCAGCAACCCTCATTCCCGGCGACGGCATCGGCCCCGAAATCGTCGACGCCACGCTGGCCGCACTCGATGCGCTGCAAGCCCCGTTCGAATGGGACCGCCAGGTCGCAGGCCTCGGCGGCGTCCAGCTGGCCGGCGACCCGCTGCCGGCCGCCACGCTGGACAGCATCCGGCGTACGCGCCTCGCACTGAAAGGCCCACTCGAAACACCGTCGGGCGGCGGCTACCGCTCATCGAACGTGCGGCTGCGCGAAGAGTTCCAATTGTTCGCCAACCTGCGTCCGGCGCGCACGGTCATCCCCGGTGGCCGCTTCGACAAGATCGACTTGTTGGTGGTGCGCGAAAACCTCGAGGGCCTCTACATCGGCCACGAGCACTATGTGCGCATTGACGACGATCCGCACGCGGTCGGCATGGCCACCGGCATCAACACGCGGCAAGGCTGTCGCCACATCCTTAAATACGCCTTCGACACCGCCATCGCCACCGGCCGCAAGAAGGTGACGCTCGTGCACAAGGCCAACATCATGAAGGTGCTGACTGGGCTGTTCCTCGAGACCGGCCTGCAGATGTACGAAGACGCGCAATACAAGGGGAAGTTCGAGCTCGACACCATCATCGTGGACGCCTGCGCGATGAAACTGGTGCTCAACCCGTGGCAGTTCGACATGCTGGTAACCACCAATCTTTTCGGCGACATCCTCTCCGACTTGGTGGCTGGTTTGGTCGGTGGACTGGGCATGGCGCCGGGGGCCAACATCGGTGCGGATGCGGCCATCTTCGAAGCGGTGCATGGCTCTGCGCCCGACATCGCCGGCAAGGGCATCGCCAACCCGATTGCGCTGCTGCTGGCCTCGGCCTTGATGCTCGACCACTGCAAACTGCCCCAGCTGGCGACGCGGCTGCGAAGCGCGATCGACCAGACGCTCAACATCGACAAGGTGCGGACCGGCGACCTCGGCGGCACCGCGAACACGGCGGCCTTCACCAAGGCGCTGGTCGCCCGCATCAACGGAGGCTGAAGCGCATGGCGCAACCTCTGCCAACGCTGTCGCTGCTCGAAACCCGCGTGCTCGGCGTGCTCGCCGAAAAGCAGCGCACCGTGCCCGACAGTTATCCGCTCACGCTCAACGTGCTGGTGTCGGGCTGCAACCAGAAGACCAGTCGCAACCCGGTGATCGAGGCGACCGATACCGAAGTGCAGGGCGCCATCGACAGCCTGAAGGGCTACAGCCTGGTGAGCGAAACCAGCGGCGGCCGGAGCTTTCGGTATGCGCACAATGCCGACCGTGTGCTGCAGGTGCCGTCGCAGTCGATCATCTTGTTGACCGTGCTGATGCTGCGTGGCCCGCAGACGCCAGGCGAGTTGCGCATCGCTTGCGACCGCATGCACAATTTTGCCGATATCTCGTCGGTCGAGGGTTTCCTGGACGAGCTGGCGGCGCGACCCGCGGGCGCGTTGGTGATGAAGCTGGCACGTTTGCCCGGTGCGCGCGAAAGTCGATGGGCCCAGCTGCTCAGCGGCACGCCGGCGGAAGATGCAGCACGGCCCGAGTCGACTGCGAGCGGCGATGTGTCGCTGGGCGAAGTCGCTGCGCTCAAGGCCAACGTGGCGCGGCTCGAAGCCGAAGTCGCCGATCTGAAAGCGCTCGTCGCCCGCATTTGTTCCGAGCTCGGGATGACCTGATCCCGGCCTAAGGAATGGCCGGAGCAGCCACTGAAGACGGGGGTGCGCACTAGACTACCCGCCAATCAGGAGTTATCCATGGCAGTTACCCAAGAGGCGCTGATCGCTGCGCTCAAGCCGGTCGTCGATCCGAACACCGGCAAATCTTTCGTCGACAGCAAATCGCTGAAGAACGTGCAGATCGCGGACGGCGACGTTTCTTTCGACCTCGAACTCGGCTACCCGGCCAAAAGCCAATACCCGGTGCTGCGCAAAGCGCTCGTCGCGGCGGCCAAATCATTGCCGGGCATCGACAACGTGTCGGTCAACATCACCCTGAACGTGGTGAGCCATGCGGTGCAGCGCGGCGTCCAGCTGATGCCCAATGTCAAGAACATCATTGCGGTTGCGTCGGGCAAGGGCGGCGTCGGCAAAAGCACCACCGCCACCAATCTGGCATTGGCGCTGGCCGCCGAAGGCGCTTCGGTCGGCCTGCTCGATGCCGACATCTATGGCCCGAGCCAGCCGATGATGATGGGCATCGAAGGCAAGCCTCCCAGCATCGACGGCAAGACGATGGAGCCGATGCGCAACTACGGCGTGCAGGTGATGTCGATCGGTTTTCTGGTCGACCAGGACCAGGCCATGATCTGGCGCGGCCCGATGGCGACGCAGGCGCTCGACCAGCTCCTGCGCCAGACCAACTGGAAAGACCTCGACTACCTGATCGTCGACATGCCGCCCGGCACCGGTGATATCCAGCTGACGCTCAGCCAGCGCGTACCGATGACCGGCGCTGTGATCGTCACCACGCCGCAGGACATCGCACTGCTCGATGCGCGCAAGGGCATCAAGATGTTCGAGAAGGTCGGCGTGCCGATCCTCGGCATCGTCGAGAACATGGCAGTGCACGTCTGCTCCAACTGTGGCCAGGTGGAGCACATCTTCGGCGCCGACGGCGGCAAGAAGATGGCGGCGCAGTACGACATGGCGTACCTGGGCGCGCTGCCGCTCGACATCAATATTCGCCTGCAGGCCGACAGCGGCAAGCCGACGGTGGTGGCCGATCCCGATGGCGAAGTGGCGGGGCTCTATAAGGCGGTGGCGCGCCAGGTCGCAGTCGGCATCGCCGAAAAGGCCAAGGACTTTTCGGCCAAGTTCCCGACCATCTCGATCAGCAAAAACACCTGAAGACTCAGGGCTCGTCGAAGCAATGAACCTGCTCGCCTCGATGCGCTACCTGGTCGCGTTGAGCGAGCACCGTCACTTCGGCCGTGCGGCCGAGGCGTCGCACATCACGCAGCCGGCGTTGTCGAACGCATTGCGCGCACTCGAAGACGAGTTCGGCGTGGTCATCGTCAAGCGGGGCCGCGCGTATGTCGGCCTTACTCACGAAGGCGAGCGCGTGCTGGCGACAGGCCAGCGCATGCTGCGCGACAACGAGGTGCTGCAGCAGGAACTGCGCAGCGACGAGGCGCACCCGCGCGGGCACCTGCGCATGGCGGCGGTGCCCACCGCCATTCCGATGCTGGCACGCTTCGCCGCGATGCTCCAGCAGCGGCAGCCGGGCATCGTGCCGACGGTTCTTTCGATGAGCTCGCAGCAACTCGAAATGGGCCTGGAGAACCTGTCGCTCGACCTCGCGCTGGGCTACACCGAACGCATGCGGCTGAAAAACGTGAAGCTCACCGCCTGGCCGCAGAGCATCGAGCACTACTACCTGTTGCGCCTCGCGGCCAAGCCTTCAAAAGACAAGCTCGCCATCGGCCCACCGATGCGATGGGCCGATGCCGGCGCGCTGCCCCTGTGCCTGCTCACGCCCGACATGCACAACCGCACGATCATCGATCTGGCACTGCGCGAGGCCGGCGTGGAAGTCGCGCCGGCGATCGAGACCAACTCCGTCTTGACGCTGGCGCTCGCGGTGATCGCAGGCGACGTGTGCAGCGTGCTGCCGGGCGCCATGGTCGCTGCCGTGCGCGGGTTGCGCGAGCTCGAGGCACTGCCGTTGGTCGCGCCTGAAGTGCGCACACCGATCGGCTTTTTGACGCAAGACGGCGTGCGGCCGTCACGCGCGCTCGGCGCGGCGCTCGAATTGCTGCAAACCCCCGAGTGGAAGGCGCAGATCGCCCAGCACAGCGGCGCGCTGGACGCGTAGCAGACGACGCGCCGTTCGGCTATCGTGACGACGATGTCAGTTCCAGCCACCGCTCTCACCGTCCCCACCTCGGCCACCGCACGACGCAACGCTTCCGGCGAGCTGTCGATCCCACCGGTCGAGCGCCGCGCCGTTCGCGTCTACGGCGAAAAATCCGTACCCGCCGAGGGCCTGGTGCGCGACGACACGCTCGCCGCCGAAGTGCCCGTCGCACTTGTCTTCAACGGCGTTTCGCACGCGGTGATGATGGCGACGCCGCAAGACCTCGAAGCCTTCGCACTCGGCTTTGCACTGAGCGAAGGCATCCTCGACACTGCATCCGATTGCCGCGGTATCGAGGTCGTGTCGATCGCAGCGCGCGATGCTGGCTTGCCCGACGGCATGCCCGGCATCGAAGTGCAGCTCGATATTTCGACGCGCAGCTTCGAGCGCCTGAAAGACCGGCGCCGCAGCCTCGCGGGCCGCACCGGTTGCGGCATCTGCGGCGTCGAAAGCTTCGCGGCGCTCGACCTCACGCCGCTGCCATTGCCACCGCGCGACTGGATCGAGCGCATCGACCTCGCGACCGTGCTGCGGGCTTTCGAAGCGCTGCCGCCGCGGCAGACGCTCAACCGGGAAGCCGGGGCCATTCACGCAGCCGGCTGGGCCACGATCGAAGGCGATCTCGTCGAAGTGATGGAAGACGTCGGCCGTCACAACGCGCTCGACAAACTGCTCGGCCACCTCGCACAAACCGGGCAGCTGGGCGAGCCAGGTTTCGTGCTGATGTCGAGCCGCGGCAGCCACGAGCTGGTGCGCAAGTGCGCGCGATTGGGATTGAGCGCGATGGCGACCATCTCGGCGCCCACCGCGATGGGCGTGCGCATGGCCGAACTCACTGGCCTGCGGCTGTGGGGCTTGTGCCGTGCGCCGCGCGCAGTGCTCTATGCATCGGGCGCTTAAAGCCCCAGTACCGCTTCTGCCGCCCGGTCGATCCCTTCCGCCGACAACTCCGCCGCAGGCACTTTGGCACGCCCCGTCCACTGCGCGAAGTGCAGTGATTGCGACTTCTCGTAGTGCGGGTCGTAGTGCAGTGCCATCAATTCAGCGAACAACGACGACAGCTCACCGCCCCTTGCCCATGCCTGCCAACGCGCCACCGTCTCCTTGCCCTGCGCCTCTTTGAGCTTGCCGAGCTGCGTTGCCAGCAACTCTGCGTCATCGCCGAGGTACGCGTAGTCGCGCAGCAGATAGGCGAGGCGGGCTTCGGCACTGGCTTCGATCTCGATACACGGCGCCGCCCGCATATTGCCGACCAACGGGATCGGCACCGACAACCGCCCGATGCGTGCGCTCTCGCCCTCGACATACAGCGGCTTCGACAGATCGAGTGCTTCAAACGCCGTCGCGATGAGCGTCTCGAAGTGCTTTTGCGATGGCTGTTCGATGCCGGGTAGCGCGCCGAGCAGCGACCCCTTGTGGCGCGCGCAATCTTCCAGGTCGAACACCTGCGCACCACGCGCAGCCATGGCTTGCAGCACGCGCGTCTTGGCGCTGCCGGTCGGCCCGCAGATGATGCGCAGGTCGAGCTGCGGCGACATCGTTTCGATCACTGTCAGCACCTCGCGCCGGAAGCTCTTGTAGCCGCCGGCCAATTGCTTGGCGTCCCAGCCGACCAGCCGCAACCAGCTGACCATCGACCCGCTGCGCAAGCCCCCGCGCCAGCAATAGACCAGCGGCTTCCACTTGGCCGGCTTGTCGGCGAACTGTTCGCGCAGATGCTTTGCCATGTTGGCCGCGACCATCGCGCCACCCACGCGCCGGGCCTCGAAAGCGCCGGTCTGTTTGTAGATCGTCCCGACAATGCGCCGCTCGTCGTCGTCGAGCACCGGACAGTTGATGGCACCCGGAATATGGTCGAGCGCGAATTCCGCCGGCGAGCGGGCATCGATGACCGTTTCGAAGGTCTTGCGGTCTCCGACTTCGGTGGGTTTTCTATGCATAGGCTGGCCCCACAACGCGCCGCAACCGGGCGCTCGCGAAATCGACGATGGCCACGAGCACGAACATCGCGATCAGCACGGTCGTCGCCTGTTGTTGTTGAAAGATCGAAAGGTGAAAGTACAAAAGTTGCCCCAAGCCGCCACCACCGACGAAGCCGAGCACTGCGGCCATGCGAATGTTCATCTCCCAACGGTACAGCGTATAGGCCAGCCATTGCGGCATCACGATGGGCAAACTTGCGTAGCCGAAGGCGGCGATGCTGCCCGAGCCCGCAAGCACCAGCGCCTGTTCGGGTTCGCGCGGCGCGTTCTCAAGGCTTTCGGCAAAGAGGCGGCCGAGTACGCCGGTCGTGTGCAGCGCCAGCGCCAGCGCGCCGGCAAAAGGCCCGATGCCGGCCGCCAGCACCATCAGCGCAGCCCAGACCAACTCGGGCACACTGCGCAAGAAATTCAGCAAGAAGCGCGTCGCGCTCTGCGGCACCACGCCCCAGCGACCCGACGCAGGCAAGGCCAGCACCGCGCCGACCAGTGCCGCGAGCAGCGTGCCGAGGGCCGACACCGCGAGCGTCTGCAGGGTGCCCCAGCCGACCTTGCCCAAGAACGCCGGCGACACGTCCGGTGGAAAGAACTCGGCGATGAATTTCGCTATGAGCCGCAGCGATTCGCCCGAGCCCAGCGCGCGAAAGTCGATGCCAAGATAAGCGAAGCTGGCGACCACCGCCACGAGCACCAGCCCGATGGCCGTCCAGCAGCGCAGGCAAGGCGATGGCGCGGGGGGCAAGTCAGGAGAAGCGCTCATGCGAGCAGCTTGCGCAACAGGGTGCTCAGCATGTCGGCAAACAACACGAGCGCCAGGAACACCAGCAGGATGCTGCTGGCCTCGCCGCCGGCCAGCATCTTCATCGACTGGTCCATCAGCTGGCCGAGCCCGCCGGCGCCGACGAAGCCCATCACCACCGACGCGCGCACCGCGCATTCCCATCGATAGACGGTGTACGACGCCAGCTCTTGCCCGGTGTTGGGCAACAGGCCGTAGAGCAGCGCGGCAACGCGCCCGCTGCCGCCTTCGAGTAGCGCGCGCGCTGGCCGCGTGTCGGTCGACTCCAAGATCTCCGAGTAAACCTTGCCCAGCATGCCGCCGTAAGTGATGGCCAGCGCCAGCACACCCGCGGCGGGGCCGAGCCCGAGTGCGCGCACGAAGATCAGCGCCCAGACGATTTCAGGAATGGCGCGCAGCACCATCAGCACCGATCGGCCTGCTTGCCGCACGACCACAGATCGCACCCGGCCCGGCCCCGGACCGATGCGCGACACCGACAGCGCCCGCGTGGTGATGAAGGCGAGCGGCGCTGCGATGACGAAGGCAAGGGCTGTTCCGGCAGTCGCCATCGCCACCGTTTCGAGCGTCGCCTTCTGTAGCAGCTTCAGGAACTCGGGTTCGGTCGATGGCGGAAAGAAGCCCGCCAGAAAGCCGCTCATGACCGACAGGTTGCCGGGCGCGAACAGCGCAGCCGGGTTGAACTCGGCCAACTGCAGCATTGGCCAGCACAACACCAGCGCGAAGACGAGCCAGCCGAGGCGACGCTGCGCCAGCGGATCGCGCAGAGTGCGCTCCGGGGCGCGTGCCGGGATAGGCACCGGGACAGTCATGCGCGGCAGACCGCGAGATGCATCGGCACTGCGCTGTCGGTAGCGCCTTGCGCGGTGTGCTCGTTCGCATACAACGCCGTCAACATCTCCTGCGTGACCTCGTCCCTCGGCCTGTCGAACACGACGCGTCCTTCGCGCATGCCGACGATGCGCGGGAACCAGTGCAGTGCCAGGTCGACCGCATGCAGCGAGGCGATGAAGGTGGCACCGGTCGCTTCGCTCTGCGCGACCAACTCGCGCAGCGTGGCATCTGCCAGCGTCGGGTCGAGGGCGGAAACGGGCTCGTCGGCGAGCAGCAACGCCGGTCGCTGGTACATCGCCCGCGCCACGCCCACGCGTTGCAACTGCCCGCCGGAGAGCCGGTCGCAGCGGTCGAACAACCGGTCCTGGAGCGACACACGCGTCAGCGCTTCGTGCGCGCCGGCGATGTCCGATGGGTGCAACAGCGACGCAATGGCGCGCGGCAGCGTCCATTCCCCCAAGCGCCCCGACAGCACCGCAGTCACCACGCGCAGCCGCGGCGCGATGGGCGGCGCCTGGTGCACGGTCGCGATGCGTGCGCGCAGTTTGCGCAACGCGGACGGCGACAGTTTCCAGGGATCGACGCCGAGCACCGCGACACGCCCTTCGACCGGATGAAGGGCCGCACCCAGCACGCGCAACAGCGTCGTCTTGCCTGCGCCCGAAGGCCCGATCACCGCCAGCCTTTCGCCCGCACCCGCCGACAGCGAAATGCCGGTCAGCGCACGGTGTCCGTTGGCATGAACGAAACCGACGCCGTCGAGCGCGACGCTCACTTGATCAGGCCAGCCGATTTGCCCGCGGTCTCGATGCTGTCGTAGTTGGACGATTGGGTCGGAATGAACTTGCTGGCGCGTTGCAGGCCCATGATTTCCTTCTGTGCCGGATTGGCCGGGTCCAGCTTCAGGAAGGCATCGGTCAGCTTCTTCTGCAGCGCCGGGTCCATGCCGGGGCGCACCGTCCAGTTGTAGTCGTAGAAAGGCGGCGTGGTCGCCAGCACGCGCACCTTGGCGGCATTCGGGTTTTTGGACTCCACCAGCTTGTCCCACACCGATGCGTTGAGCACGCCGGCCTCGGCGCGCGACGCGGCCACGAAGGCCACGGTGGCGTCGTGCGCGCCCGAAAACGCGACCGTCTTGAAGTCTTTTTCCGGGTCGATGCCGGCCTGCAGCAAAAAGTAGCGCGGCATCAGGCTGCCCGAAGTCGACGACGGCGCGCCGAAAGCGAAAGTCTTGCCTTTGAGGTCGGCCAGCGTCCTCGCGGTGCTGTCGATCGGCACGATGAACTTGCTGGTGAACACCTCATCTTCAGCGCGCTGCACGATCGGCACCACGCCGCCGTTGGTGCGAATGCGCGCCTGCACATAGGTGAAGCCGCCAAGCCACGCCAAGTCGATCTTGTTGGAGGCGAGGCCCTCGACCACGGCGGCGTAGTCGGTCACGGGCGTGAACACCACGTCCATGCCCGTTTCCTTCTTCAGGTAGTCGCCCAGTGGCGTGAACTTGCGCTGCAGCTCGGTCGGCGCTTCGTCGGGGATGGCGGACACGCGCAGCACGTTGGCGCTCTGGGCGAGCGCACCGAGGGCTGCGAACGAAACGGAAAACGCGAGCACGAAACGAGCGATTGCGTGGGGAAATGTCTTCATGGGGGAAATGTCCTGCTTAGATAATGCACGTCATGAAACCAACGCTGATGAACCCGCTGGCGCCGCTGCGCCTCACGAACTTTTCTCATGGTGGCGGCTGCGGCTGCAAGATCGCGCCGGGTGTGCTATCGCAAATTCTAAAGAGCGGCGGCAGCGGACTGATTCCGAAGGAATTGATGGTCGGGATCGAGACCGCCGACGACGCCGCCGTGTACCGCCTGAACGACGAACAGGCGCTCATCGCGACCACCGACTTCTTCATGCCGATCGTCGACGACCCGTATGAGTTCGGCCGCATCGCAGCCACCAACGCCATCAGCGACGTGTACGCCATGGGCGGAAAACCCATCATGGCGCTGGCGTTGGTCGCCATGCCCATCGACAAGCTGCCCGTCGAAGTCATCGGCGAGATCGTGCGCGGCGGCCAGGACGTGTGTCGCGCGGCCGGCATCCCCATCGCGGGCGGCCACACCATCGATTCGGTCGAGCCGATCTACGGCCTGGTCGTGATGGGCCTGGTGCATCCCGATCGCGTGCGCCGCAATACCGGCGCCAAGGCCGGCGATGTGCTGATCCTCGGCAAGCCGCTCGGCGTCGGCGTGCTGTCGGCGGCGCTGAAGAAAGAGCAGTTGTCAGAGGCTGGGTATCGGCAATTGATCGACACGACGACCAAGCTCAACACGCCAGGGATTGCACTGGCGCAACTCGACGGCGTGCATGCACTGACGGATGTGACCGGCTTCGGCCTGGCCGGCCATGTGCTGGAACTGGCGCGGGGTGCGGGGCTGACTGCCGTGATCGAGTGGTCGAAGGTGCCGCTGCTGGAGGGCGTCGAAGCAATGGTGGCGGAAGGCTTCGTGACCGGGGCTTCGGGGCGGAACTGGGAAGGCTACGGCGCTGATGTCCAGTTGGCGGAGGGACTTCCGAAGACTGCGCAGAGTCTGTTGAGTGATCCGCAGACTTCGGGGGGGCTGTTGGTGAGTTGTTCGGCTGAAGCGGTGCACGCTGTGCTGGAGGTGTTCAGGGCCGAAGGGTTTGGCGGCGCTGCTGTTGTTGGGCGGATCGAGAGCGGGTCTGCGGGTCTGCAGGTCCACTTCTGAGCCGTGAACGCCAGCTTCAGAAGGCAGACTCAACCGGTCTACGCCAGAGATTCATAAAAAATTCCATCCAAAAGCTGCCGTTCCATTCAAATCAGATCGGCTTTCTTTGAGCGCGCGAGGAGTACGCCCTCAATTGCTTCACAGATGGGTACGGTATCTGAAGCTTTCGCTAAGCGCATCGCGGCAGCCTTGCATCGCGCATTGACCGAGTCCGATGACAGCAACGAGGCCAACGTGGACTCAAGAACTCGGCCTGACGCGCTTGCAGCCTTGATCGAGTGGCCGACCCCAAGCGCTTCCACACGAGCGCCGTTGTCAAACTGGTCATGTGCGAAAGGCATAACCACCTGCGGGATTCCAGATCGCAAGGCCTCGGCGGTGGTTCCTATTCCCCCATGATGAACGATGGCCGCCGCATGAACAAGAAGGCGTCGAAGGGGCACGTACGATTGCCACAGCACCTCACCCGGTAGAGCGGTGGGCAACTGCTTTTGAAATGGCGTCAAAAAGATCGCACGCCGACCGAGTCGAGTGACCGCGTCCAATGCCCTGGAGAAATAGGCGCTGCCGTGCTTGTGTCCGGTTCCTGACGTGAAAATGATCGGCGCGTCACCGTTCGCGAGAAATTGGCGAATTTCATCAGATAGCTCATGTTCCGGATGCGGGTCGAAGAGCGGAAACTCCCCGCTGTGGCGCGGTTGCGGCCAATCCGGCTGGTCCTTGGCAAACCACGACGGAAACAAGGTCAGCGAAAGATCCGCGACGGTATGCATATGCTCGACCAAGTGCGCCACTGGCTCAAGCCCTTTGCGTTGACGCTCTTTGTTCAAGTCTGGGACGGCGATCCGATCGATCAGTTTGGCGTCAATGCCGTTCCAGATCCAACGACGCCAACTCATCGGCAGCCACGCAGGAATACCAATCGGCCCTATCGTCAGAGGATCGTGGAGGGTTCGCATATTCGCCGGCGCCAGATAGCCGCCAACGATCGGCAAGTCGGGCCGTTCAGCCCGCGCCAGCGATGCCGCGGGCAGCGCGAAGGGATGAGTGAGCAGCAGGCACTGCTCATCTGCTGGCAAGGCTCTGATGAAGGTCGGGATCTCCACCAAGATGGAAAGGACACCGCGCCACAGCGTTTCGAACGCCTTCCGTGAATCCCAAAGGTCGGGATTATTGATGAGAGCGAAATAGTCCTCGCGGCTCCCAAGCGCATGAAACGCGAATCCAGCCTCTCGAACTAGTTCTTCATGAACGGCCGGGGCCAGGAACGTGATCCGGTGTCCTCTCCGTTGCAGGGCCTGCCCAAGGCTGATGAATGGATTCACATTACCAAGTGTGCCAATTGAGACCACGACGATATGAGCTGGTAGGCGCGCAGATTTTGTCAAAGGAATGAAAGTTGACCGACGGTACGTTTTTTCGTACGCTATCGAATGTTTGGAGAACACCATGATCACCCCTATCACTGCGAGCGAAGCTCGTGCAAGCTTGTACCGTCTGATCGATCAAACCAGCGAGTCGCATCAGCCGATTCTTATCTCGGGCAAGCGCAGTAGTGCGGTCCTTGTTTCGGCCGATGACTGGCAGGCGATACAGGAAACGCTGTATCTGCTGTCCGTCCCCGGCATGCGCGAATCCATCAAGAAAGGCATGGCCGAGCCGTTGGACAAGAGCGCCAAGAAGCTTTGCTGGTGATGTGGGAAGTCGTTTATGCGAAGCACGCAACCAAGGATGCCAAAAAGCTTGCTGCGGCGGGCTTGAAAGGCAAGGCTCTGGAACTGCTCGAAGTACTGGTCGTCGATCCATTTCAGAATCCGCCACCGTACGAAAAGCTTGTCGGGGATCTTGATGGCGCGTACTCGCGGCGAATCAACATCCAGCATCGCCTTGTGTATGAAGTTTTCAAAAAGGAGCGCATCGTTCGCGTGCTTCGAATGTGGAGTCACTACGAATGAATCAGGTTCGAATCGGCGGCGGGTCTGAATATGTTCTCTTCGAACTCCTTTCGCACGAAGTGACTGATGGCTGGTATGAAATGCGGGCAAGTGTCGCTGTCCCTGGTTTCACTTCCGCAGTCAACGCGTTCCTTGAACCGACCGACTTCGCTCAATTCGAGCAGCAACTCAAAGTGCTGTACGACACACTTCAGGGAACGGCTGAACTTCATCCACGTGAGTCGCAAATCAACGTCGTTCTCACTGGAAACGGCCGCGGCGGCATTGAAGTGACCGGCGACATTTCTTCAATCAGTTGGACGAACAAGCTTCAATACGGCTTCACGATCGACCAGACCTTTCTGGTAGACACACTGGCCCAGCTTGAGCAACTCGGTTCAGGCGTTTGAGGCTTGCAGAATTGGCTTGCTTGCCCGCATCACTCATACAGGAACTGCGTCCGAAGACTCCGCTCCACCTTCTGTGCAAACACTTTTTGCGCTTCCATGTCCGTCCCCGCACACACCGGCTGCGTCGCGACCATCGTCATGGTCCGCACGAGCTTGAGTGATCCGGCTTCGCGCTGAACTGTCTGCCGATACTCGATGCGGCTGCCGGTCAAGTCGAGCGTGTGGTGTTCGGAAGGCGGGTCTCGCAGTAGGCGCACGTTGTCGGGTAGCTTGAGCTCGACTGTCTCGCTGACTTCGCCGTTGGGGCAACCGTAGGGATAGTGGCGCTCCGTCCTCAGCGATGCCACCCAGGGCGCCAGGGCATTGAAGCCTGACGGGGGCATGCGGATCGCACCGGGTCCGGGCAAGTCCAGAAAGCTTTTTGTGTCGTAGTCCAGGCCGAATTCTGCTTCTGCGCTGTCTGCACGCAGGTCAGGCCGGCGCAGTACGCCCGTGCCGTTGGCGCCTGCTTGGGCGAGCATTGACGTCACCACCTGCGCATCGGAAATCGATTGCATCGCCGCGAATGTCCCGCGCAATGTGGCGGCACCCAAGCCGGTGCCACGAACGGAAGTCTTGACGGCGGCCGATTCATCTCGCGCGACATCGATCACCTGCTTCACCGCCGTCAACCCGCCGTCGGACAGCGGGGTGCTGGCCCATTGGCCCGACTGCACATGGAGCACCTGCTTGCCGCCGTCGGCGAAAGGCAAGGTGCCAAAGGCGTTGTAGCGTGCCGTGCTGTCCAAGTACAGGTTCAGCTGTGGCACGTAAGTGATCATGTGGTTGAACGCCTGGAGTGTTCCGGCGCGCGGCATCCAGAACGCGTTGCCCGCGCCGATCAACACGGGCGTGCTGTCGATTCCCTTGGCGCGCAGCAATGCGCCGAGCAAGACCGCCTGGTCCTTGCAGTCGCCATAGGCGTTCGAAAGAATGCTGTCGAGCGGTCTCGGAATGAAGCCACCGCGTTCGAGGACAACGTTCACATAGCGGATGTTCAGACGCACCCAGTTGTAGAGTGCCTCGGTCTGTTTGCGCGGGTCCGACACGCCCTGGGTCAGTTGATTCGCCAGCGCAATGACGCGCGCAGTGGGCGCAGAAATATCGCCAGTCAATTGACCGTAGGCGGTGGCAAGGGCAGCACCGTCGGCCATGGTGCTGACGACCATCCTCGGGCTGTAGTCGCTTCGCGCCACGCTGCCTGCTTCGGGCGCGACCGCCTTTGCGTTGTCGCTGCTAAAGACATGCTTCACCCGGCCATCGGCCAGCGTTTCCTGCACATGCGGAAGGTCGATGGTTTGCACGTCCAGCGGCATGTCCGCAGGGGCGGTAACCGTAAAAACAAAATCCTGTCGCGCGGAGTGCGGCGAGATGAACTCCATGGCGCTGAACTGGCCTGGCAGGATCGGAACGCGCTGAGTCACACGCGTCTTCAACAGGATTTTTGCGCCTGGCGTGACTTGTGGAAAAACGATGGTCTTGACCTTCTGGTCACTGAACATCGGCGCGGCCTGCGATGCATAGGGTTCCTGCACGAAGATGGCGGAAGTCGGGACGTCGATCTCCTTGCCGTCCGGCGTGATCAGCCGCGCCAACACGATTTCGGCGGTTTCCAGGCTGGCGCTGTACGACTGCGAGATTTGCGCGACTTCGCGCACGCCGGCATCGTTGAGCACCACTCGGATCGAGTCGATTTCCTTGACGAAGCGGCCGTCGCGTTCGACGATGTAGTCGACATGGCGCCGCTCGTAGGCAATGCCGGGCGTGAAGCCGGTCTCCGCACTTGATGCAGCCGGCAACGCTGACTGCGCGACGGCGTGGTGAGAATCCACCAGCAAAGCAAGAACCATCCAGTAGCGGATCATTTTTTTCTCCCTGTGCGTTTTCTGCTGGCTTGGGCGGTGAGGCCTTGGCTGTGCGGCGCAGTTTAGTTTGCGCGGCGAAAGATGCAACAGGAGGTGTGCTGCGCGCAGTTCCAGTCAAACGACTCCAACCGCACGCGAAAGATACCTGTGATTGCCGCGGTAGTCGGCAAAGGCCGGCGTCTTGTCGTCGACCATTTCGAGAAAGCCGCGCGGCCCGCCGCGGTGCTGAACGTAGGATCAGCCGGTTGTTGACACCGTGGCTATGTAGAAACTGTTTTGCGACCGGCGTTTAGACGTTACGCCAACGACCGGATGATCTTGTCCAGCGTCAGCGGATAGTCCCGCACCCGCACGCCACAGGCGTTGTAGACCGCGTTGGCGATGGCCGCCGCGCTGCCGCACAAGCCCAGCTCACCGACGCCCTTGGCCTTCATCGGCGACGATTTGTCGTCCACCTCGTCGAGGAAGAACACGTCCTGCTTCGGCACGTCGGCGTGCACCGGCACGTGGTACTCGGCCAGGTCGTGATTGACGAAGTAGCCATAACGCGTGTCGACGACCAGCTCCTCCATCAGCGCTGCGCCGAGTCCCATAGTCATCGCGCCGATCACCTGGCTGCGGGCCGTCTTCGGGTTGAGGATGCGGCCGGCCGCGAAGGCGCCGCTCATGCGCCGCACGCGCACTTCGCCAGTGGCCGCATCGACGCCGACTTCGGCAAAGTGAGCGCCGAAGGTGGCCTGCGCGTAGGTCTTGGTCAGGTCGCCAAACTCGATGCCGTCTTCCACGGTGATGCCTTGCCGGCCCGCCAATTCGGCCAGTGTGAAGCTGCGGCTGCCCGAGATGATCTGGCCTTCGTCGAAGCGCGCGTCGCCGGCCATCAGGCCGGCTTTGCGGGCGATGGCTTCGCGCAGTTTCATGCACGCCGCGTAGACGCCCGCCGTCGAGCTGTTGCCGCCCCATTGCCC